>JBOFTL010000277.1:0-13567 GCA_051652045.1 Microcoleus sp.
CGGATGCAGCGACAAGCGCTCCCAACTCTTAGCAGACAAAAACTTTAGCAAGTTAAACGCTAAAAAAACTCCCATATTGACAATAAACTACTCGATTTTATACCTATTTGGGCAATTTTTGGATGTTTTTTTAGGTTTGCAGTTGTGCTGTGGCGCAACTGCAAACTTCTCTGTATGTGAGAGTTGAGAGTTGAGAGTTGAGAGTTGAGAGTTGAGAGTTGAGGGTTGAATTATAGTTTAATTTATTGGGGACTTTAGTCCGCACTCGGAACCGTTTTTTATCGCGGCCGATCGACCGGAAATAAGATTATACAAGTCCGATCGCCCCAAAATTCAGGAACCGGGTTTTTGCGACAATACTTCACTATGACAGATAAATTTGGCCAAAAACCCGGTTTCTCGGACAGCGCGATCGCCCCAAAATTCAGAAACCGGGTTTTTGCGACAATACTTCACTATGACAGATAAATGCGGCCAAAAACCCGGTTTCTCGGACAGCGCGGCCCGTCACCTGCATCTCTACTCACCCGCGATCGAACTTACTTCCTGCGGTGGCGAATTCCTGTAGAAACTAGCAATAATTGCTACCATTAACCACCACAACATATTAACTTCCGGTCGATACCAAACTGTATCGACAAAACCGTGAGCCATCATGCCAGCTAGAGTCGCGATCGCGGCAATTAACCAAAACCCACCATCCGATTTAAGATTTGAGATTTGAGATTTGAGATTTGAGGATTCTTCTGCTAAATTAGAACTATTGAATTGCGCGTCGCGCAATTTTTTTATCTGCATCAAACCTTGATTGACAGTTGTTACCAGCAGCCAGATAAAACAAGTCAAACCTATAATTCCAGTTTCCACAGCAATTTCTAACAGCACCGAATAAGCACTCAAAGCTGTAAACCTCGGCTTCATGTATAGCGGATAAACTTTATTAAACGCATTGTTACCGGGGCCGATGCCAAGGATCGGTCGAGCGCGGATCATGTCAATTACAGCCGTCCAAACATTAATCCGAAAATTGTTACTGCTGTCGCCGCGACCGATAAACATACTAGCAACTCGATCGCGCAAAGGTTCGACTAAAACTATGCCTAAAATTAGCATCCCAGTCAAACCTCCCAATCCTAGAGGTAGCGCCCAAGTCCGCCAAAACCGAGGCATTAAAGGACTGTACCAGTACCACAGCAACACCAAAAACACTACCATTAAAGCCACAAAACCGATCCAAGCGCCGCGGCTGTCGGTAAAACGCAAACACGCACAATTTACCAGTAAAATCGTCAGCGCTAAAGCTTTGGTTCCCCATCCTTTCCAGACAAAAAGTGCGGCGGCGCTTAAAGCAATTGCCGGCAACAAATAGGAACCCAGCAAGTTAGGATTGCCCAAAAAGCTGTAGGCGCGGGTGAGATTGGCTTGAGTAGAAGTCGGATCGTTCCAAGTAGCCAAGGGCGGTACTTTATCAATCCACTGCCGCACGCCGTAGAAACTGACAATCAGCGAAACATTTAAAAAAACAGCAATTAAGTACGATCGCCAGCGGGAATCTCGCAGTATCCTTGCCATCAAGGCAAAAAATAGCAAATACAGAGTTAGCTTCGTCCAACCTGTAAAAGCGGCAGCTTTGACCGGCGACATGGCGGCTGCTACGGTGGAAATACCCCAATACAACAAGACTAGCAAGTGAATCGGTGTCAGGGCGATCGAGCGATCGTCCGAAACAGTCAGCAGCAGCCAAAAGGCAGCGCCAGCAGCCATCAACACTCCCACCAAAGCATTGTTCACAAACGGCCCCATGCCAAAAGCCAAGGCCAGCAACACAAAACCCAGGGGTTCGGCCCACTGCATCAACCAGCTACCCTGCCGCCAATTGCGCAAAGAACCGATCGCCAAATTGAATAAATAACTGCCATTTTGCCACTGCAAAAGTGGCAAATTTACCAAAGTTAATTGTTGCCAAACTGAATTCATTTTTTGATGCTAATTTGTAATCGGTAATCGGTAATTGGTAATTGAGAATTGGAAATTGGGGCTCGGTAATTGGCAATTCTCCCACTTCCCCCTCTCCCTCTCTCCCTCTCTCTCCCCCTCTCCCCCTCTTCCTCTATCCAATCAATACGGGATAGTTTCTGAATATATCACACCAGCCGACGCAGCTTATCCTAATTACTACGAGCAAGCCAATTCTTTAACTCGTGCTAAAGCAGAATCGACGGAACTGAAAGCTGTTAACGCTCAAGTATTGCAGCAAGTCCTGAGAAAATTGGAAACCGCTTTTGTGGACATGACTCGCAAAAAGATGGGTTTTCCCCGATTCAAAAAATCGATTTAGGACTGGACAAATTCGCAGCAACTTCTGACGGTGAATTAATTGAACGGCCTCACTTCTTAAAAGCACTGCATCGCAAGCTGAAATTGCTGCAACGTAGATTAAAACACAAGAAAAAAGGCTCGAACAACCGTCACAAATTAAATCGGAAAATCGCACGACTTCACCAACGAATTGCAGACACCCGCAAAGATTGGCATTTTAAATTAGCTCATCAACTTTGCGACGATGTTGGAATGGTGTTTGTTGAGGATATTGATTTTCGCCTTTGGGCGAAAGGAATGTTAGGCAAGCACACTTTAGATGCTGGGTTTGGGCAATTTACCTCAATCTTGGCATGGGTGTGTTGGAAACGAGGTGTGTACTTTGACAAAGTAATACCAGTTCTCTAAAAGTCTGCTACAATCCTTGACCCCCCCTAACCCCCCCTTATAAAGGGGGGGGGACAAGAACACTGTTGCATTCTTTTTTAAAATTGGTATAAACAAAGATTATACATCACAAGTGTGTCCGCAATGCGATACGCATACGGGTAAGAAAGATTTAAGTGACAGAATTCATGTTTGCCACAACTGCGGCTATACGACGCATCGAGACGTGGCAGCCGCACAAATCATTCGCAATCGCGGTTTAATTCAATTGTCTGAGGGGGGACGCCTCTTGGACGTTAAAGAAAATGCTTGTGGAGACGGTCTGACGGGGACGGGAAACCGTCTAGTTAAGAGTCAAAGAAACAGGAAGAAGAGTGAAGAGGCACGACAACAACGGGCCTCGTAACATCCTTTAAGAATCCCCTCGACTTTTAGTCAGGGGAGTACGTCAACCTTCTAAAAATTCCGCCGCATTCGTGCAAGGCAAAGAGATAGAGTAGCGGTATCCAGATTCCGGTGCCCCTTGAATCGAAACTTGACCGCCTTGAATTTCTGCTAACTGACAGCAAAGCAACAGCCCCAAGCGTTCCCTCGCCCCGTAGCCAGCTAACGCCGGCGAGGTATCCGTCGCATTCTCGGCCACCAAAGCTGCCAACTCAGAAAACGAAAGCGTCAATCGCTGCAAACTTTTTGCAGGCGAAGGCTGCTGCGGTTCCAGTCCGACATCCCGGCGGTTGGAGTTTGAAAGCGAACCGTTGTCCCCCACACCTTTGAGTAAATAATCGGAATAGAGTTTAGCATGGGGCAAGCTTTCCCCCAACCAAGGGTGAAATACCCAAATTCCGATGTTGATACCATCTTCTTTGCGGGCGACGTGTACTCGAATCACGCTACCACCACCAGCAGATTGAACTACAGCAAAAATGAGATGGTGCAGCATTTGCTGAATTTTATCTTTATCCAGCAGCCAAATGCGCGGGCCGGGGCCTGCAGACAAGTTAATTTCTTGTTCTCGCCTGGAAGCTATCTGGGAGAGATTAGTCACTACCTGCTGGCACACAGTTTCTATATCAATTGCGGTACGCTTGACGGTTAAACCGACATCTTCGAGTTCTGCCAGTCCTAAAAGTTCTTCAACAAGCGATCGCAAAGATCTGCTGCTATCTTGGATTACGTCAATATATTCTTTTTGCTTACTTGTCAAGGGGCCGTAAATTTCTTGGCTTAAAACGCTTGCCATGCCGAGGACGGAAGTTAGCGGAGTGAGCAATTCCTGCGCTAAATAATTCAGCAGTTTTACCTTAATTGAGTTAGTAGACAAATCAATAGGCTTGTTAGTCATTTTTCTTAGTTATCGTTTATTCTTCGAGGTTATTTAGACCTCTTTCAAGAGTTTATAGCAGAAAGCTCAAGATTGAAGCAGAATTTACGCAGAACCTCAGTCAAAAATAACTAAGTAGAAGGAAGAAGGAAGAACGAAGAAGGAAGCAGGAAGAATAGTGAGCCAGTAAGCTTTTGGGCGATTTCGATCTGGCATTTAATTGGGTGGACTTACTTAATAACTAATAGCTGATGGCTGGCGATCGATTAAGATTGAATCATGCTTTCTAAAGCTGCTTGCAAGTCTTGAGTGAGTTCGGCAACTGCTAGCCTGCGGCTGGCTTGATATCCATCCCAGCGCGAACTCACTGATATCGGTTCGCCGACGGTTATTTGCGCCTGCTGTTTGCCCAATTTTGGACGACCGAAAGGATTTCCCCCTTTGATGCGAGTCAGTACGTCCCACAGCAGTAAAGTTGTTTCTGCCAGCCTTTCGGCGGTGAGTTTTTCTTGGACGTACCTGCCGGTGACGGACACGAAACTTTCTACCAGTCTCATGTGCCACATTCGGAGACTTGCTTCTTCGGCAATTCGATCGGCCAATCCCCGTTCCAAGGGACAAAGTACGGCAAGATCTTTAATATCTTCGCGATAAATATAGTCCCAACCTGCTTGTTCCAAACGGCGGCAGCGATCGATCAAACTGCCTTTCGGTTTCAAATTGAAATACTCTTCGGCTACCTGCAAAGCCACGTCTAACAGTGCTTTCAGCCTCGCTGTAAAAACTCGTTCGCCGTCCGATCGCTCTGTTTTGCGCTCTGGTTTCTCGCCCGGTATTTGCTGCGAACTTGCCTCAAGCATTGACGGCAAATTCTGATGGTAGAAACGGGTATAAAACTCCTCCATTACTGACAGCAAATGCTCACCCAAACGAATCAACCTCCGGTATTGGAAGTTTTGAAAGTGACGGTCTTGCTGCGGTACGTCGAGTTTAACAGCATCTAAATTACTGGTACTGCTGCTATCTAAAGGAGGCAAGCCGCAATCAGTTTCTAATTGAGTTAAAAGTTTTTCTAAAGCTGACCAAGGTGCTTCCACATAGCGGTATTGAATTCCCAACGGCACGATTAAAACTTGCTCGTTACGTCCGGATTTCAACAAATCTTCAACACACCAAAATCCCATTTGAGCGATGCCCGGTTCCAGGGGACTGACTATTTCATTGTGACCGTTAGTAGCACCTTCGGGAGCTGCAGCGATCGGGAAATTGCTGTTAGCAAATAAATCGCGGGCCGATCGCAATCCAGCTCGATCGATCTTACCGCGAACGATCGGAGTTCCTCCGAGTTGCGAATACAACCAGCCAACTCTGGCACCAGCCCACAGGGGAATTCCGCGATCGTAGATAAAGTGGGAGTGTGGGGGAGATTGCAGGTTGATGCCTTTAGCTTTTGCAACTTGGGGAACGAGTTTCCACACCAGTTGTCCCAAACAGTAGGGATCTTCGGTGTTGGGATGGCGGAATGCTAGCAAAAAGCGAACTTTTTGGTGTTGAAACTCGTGAAAGAGTTCGGCGAGAGTTTCGACGTTTGCAGCTTGAATGTGGCTGATATTGGTGCGAAATTTCAGCCACCAGGGGAGAATTTGCCGGCATCCCTGGACGATTAGGGGGTTGTAGGCTGGGGGTATGAACTCTAGCGGCGGCTGAACTTGGTTGATTGAGTTAGACATTGGAAGATTTTGGATTTTGGATTTTAGATTTTAGATTTTAGCTTTATTTCGATCGATTACCAGCGATAATAGCATGATGGAAGTATTAGAAATTAATCATTATCACCGATCGCAGTGCTGCCAGCCCTTAGCTATAAATCTGGTACTCCCCCCAATTTAACTAGCGGATACCATTTAGAGGTTGGTTTCCTGTAAATGTAAATTTTTTAGTTTTGAGACTGCTTTTAATATCTTCAGAGATGTTAGACAGCAGATCGTAATTCATGCCAGATTCAGCCAATGTTTTTTCAATAGTTGCAATGTCAATTATATAGTTTGTCCACTTAGGACTTACTGGTCCATCTGGAACTGTAGAATTGGGAAAATCAACAGCAATAATTTGCGTGTTCGCGTTAAGATCTGCTAGTTTCTGACCGGGGCGATCTAAAACTACCATAATTTTCCATACCCGATCGGGAATATTGACCTCAAAGGTTATGTTATCAGGAGGGGGTTTTGGTATAAAAGTCCCCTGAGATCCATAACCGCCAGCGATGATATAAAGTTCCTTATCTTTATCTTCTACAATTTTCCTAGCAAAATCTTCAACATCTCCCCACACTCCACTATTGTTATTCGAGTGCTGTGGAATCATGTTCGTCATGAAGTAAGTGGAATCCATATCCTTAAGGTTTCTATTGCGATCTGCGTTAGGGGTTAAGTGACCCCGCGTCCAACCATCAGGAAAAGAATTTTTTGGAACTCTATCCCAATCAGGGGGTAGGGTGTCATCTTGATGAAATGTATCTTTCCGCTCCTCGTTAGAGATCCATGTTTTATTGAGTTGCCAACTCGCCCAATTAGGAGTTTTATTGTCATCGCTATAGGACAAAGTGTATTGAGGTCTTTCTATGAGGAAATTTTGAGGATTCGGGTTGGAGCCTCTGGTAAATCTAGCTTCACCAGGATTACCAAGCAGGAGATGCTTGCTTTTAAAAAAAATGTCATCGAGATAGACTTCGGTGTTTCCAGCAGTCTCAAATCGGAGCATCGCCGATTTGCCGCGAAGTGCCTCTGGCACATCAAAATGGAATGTCTCAAAACCTTGCATTCCGTAACTTATTTGATTGAATGCAAAACCAGACCGATCGCGAACGCCACCCCTGACAAGCTCAACCCCATATCTCAGATTAGTTTCTGTGGTATTTTGAGATTCGATCGCGCTTAAATATTGCCAATTATCGCCCGGTTCGCTCCCTTTCATAGAAACCTTAACCTCGCCGCCGTTGGGATTGAAAGCGTGAAGGTCAAACCGCAACACTCCCCAATCAGGGACGACAAAGGGATTATGTATGATTTCAGTTAGCCCGTTAGCGCCTCCTAATTTTAAGGCGTAGTTGGGTTGAGTGCGATCGGTATCTAACTTTTCTAGACTATCGTACAAGGGTGGATTATCTATCTGAGAAATTTGATTTAGATTTATCAAATATTGTTGCGTTACGTCTCGATCGACATCAATTTCACCATTGTATAAAGACCAACCGGGAATTGGTTTTGAGTCTGTTTTAAGAGCGATCGCATCAAAATTTCCATTAAACAAAGTCGGAACCGCATAATCACCCCGCATTCTAAATGAGTAAGTATTATCCTCGGAAACAGCAGCCCGATTATCGTTCAGATAATCCTCAAAATTACCCAACTCATTTTTCCCTTTTTTGCCACCAAGATCGTAGGAACGCAGTTGAGAACCTCCCCCTAAAACAGAGTAAAACCAACCCGTACCGATTCCTTCCCAAGGTGCATTAGTAACTCCATTACCGCCAGTAAAATTAGCCTTGGTATGGTCTGGAGCATACCAATTTTTAACTGCATCAGTGATATTATTCAGCTCAAAATCGCCCGATCGGCGGTAAATTCTATTGCCATTCTCTAATGGCAGTTTGCTTTCATTAAGATTTGCCGTTCCCGCATACCAAGTCCCTGCAGCTCGATGGGAAGCACCGGCCCCATCATCCGGCATAAAACCAGCCAGATCGTTCAGCCAAACATTCCAATCCGATTGCCAATTCGTTCCCGAAAGCACCCGCCCGTTCAGCGTATTGCCGATACCATTGGTTTGGTAGTAATTGTCAGCATAGGTGACATTATTCCACACTCTAATTTCCGGATCGAGAATGTTACTGTAATGCCCTGATAAAGAATTAGAATTGTAATTGTAAGGGTCAACAGTCGTCATTTGCAAGTCGCGATTTGCCCGACTCGTACCGCCAGCATTAGGAAAAAACGTACCCAAACGCTGGATGATTTCACTGTTAACTACAGCCCCCTGCCCGAAGCCAACAAAATGTAACGGCGAGTTGAAAACACTGCCGCTCGTGCGGATTAATTTACCCGTACTGTCATAGAGTATCCCTTGGCTGCCGATCGAACCGCCTTTCTCCAAATCGAGTTGTACCATTGAGGCGAATAAAGCATCTGCTGCTGCTTCAGCAAATCCTGAATTATCGAGTTTTTGCGGTTCGATGCCCTCCATCCAATCAGCCAGCAGCACTAATGGCTTGCCAGGTGCGGGCGATCGAGAATTGCTATCAAAGATCCAGTCGTTTGCTTGGGGAATAACTGATTGCCACTTACCTGTGGTAGCGTTGTATTTCTTAACGGCACCTCCTACATCATAAATCTGTTTTGCTACTCCATTCAGTTGGCTGTCAATTAGTTTGCCGTACTCCGTATTTTCTGGCTCTAAGCCCCGCGTTAAAACAGTGACGCTGCTGAAAGTATTCCCCTCATCTATCGGATCGGGCAGTAAAGTTTCAAACTTATCGGTGACAACTTTTCTTTCCCCTTGCTTCGTCACAGCTTCTACAGCCCAATGATATTGCTGACCTGCCGTCAACATTCGATCGCTAGACAGAGCAAACTCTTCAGGAGAACCAGCTTTACTGATACCATTCCCAGTCCACATACCGTTTGCCCATCGAGCAGTCAGAATCCGATTCGGATTGTAATCTTTGTCGTCAGCCGAATTTAACCCATCCCACCTATCTTGAGGCAACAAGCCCTTTCCTTGAGGAAAAACACTCACATAAAGATTGACCTCGCTAACATCAGTATCGGGATTAAAACCGGGAATACCGAAAGTTTCGTTTTCACTCTTGAAATCCCACTTAAAAGTAGGAGTTAAAGGATTGCTATCATTATTGCTGTTCCCGATCGGTCTGACCAAATCCAAATTTAACAACCCAACATTGCTGACATTAACCGTAACTGTGGCCGGTGTGGAACTAGCAAAACCGTCGCTGGCGAGGAAATCAAAGCTGGCAATTCCCGCAAAACCGGGTGCCGGTTTGAACGATGCTTCCTTAGTTGAAGGATTGAAAATTACCGTGCCGTTTACTGGATTGAGGACGCTAATCGTTAGGGGGTCGCCTTCTGCATCAGTAGCCAGATTTTCCAATGAAATAGTTGTTTCTAATTCTGTATAAGTCCGGATGCTGGCGGGTGAAACAACAGGCGGATTGTTATCAGAATTCGAGTTATTGACGTAATCGAGTATTTGCTGTCCCAGAGTCGTGTTGCGCCACTCCCTGTCAGGATCGCTGCGCCCGTCGATCTCGGGGACCCTGCCTGTCGCGCCGTCTATTTTAAAGATAATGTCGTTGTAGTCGCCGTCTGTGGGAGAACCGGCAGACATATCTTCCAGGGCGAAGGTGTTGCCGTTCCCTGTAAGGTCGGCGATGGGAAGCAGGTAAGATGTATCGTTAGGATTAGCACCTGGAATCGAGATTAAAGGACGGTGTTCTGGGAATATTGCTCCCAACCACGGGTGTTCGTAGGCTAGCTGCACGCCGCGACTGGGAACTAACATCACCCCGAAGGTATCCCCCGGTGTCATGGTAAAAGTTTTTCCTCCCTGATATTGTCCCGCACCGAAATCGGACTCAGAGGGCATCGCACCGATGAATTTTGCTCCTTCGGAATTATCGCGGATGACGATGTGTCCTTCGGTGGAATTGGTGAGGGCGCGTCGGGCTGCTTCTGCCGCGAATTCGGGAGTACCTGGGGTGAATGCTTCCATTCCTGTGAGGCTGAAAATGGCAAGTTCGCCCTCATAGTAGCCGCCGTCAAATACGTAATCGAATTTAACCGTTCCCGATTCTTTGACGATGAAAGTGCCGGGGTTTGTCGGTATGCTTGCTGAGGCAATTGACAGGCTGGTGAAGGTTGGCTCGCGCTCTGTTTGAGTTAACTCTATTAAATCATCAGAGCGATCGACACTAGCAACTGGTAATTCTCTTTCATCTGGCGTGTTCTCGACACTATCTGTTTCTGTTTTTGTGAGTTTTGCTATCCCGACGGCGGTAACAGTTGTTGCGGTTTGCGATGGTTCTGAATCAACGATATCAGCAACAGTTATTGCGGTTTCCAAATTCGGGCGATCGAGTTTATTAGTAGCAGTTGCTGCAATTTCTGATGTTGCTGAATCGAGGATATTGATGGCAGTTGTTTCGGATTTCGATCGCTCAGAAATAGCAAGATAGGTAATAGCATCAGAGCCTGGGTTGGTTAGCAGGTCTGCCGTTGCCTCTTCAGGTAAGCTATTACTGCCAATCAGCGGGTCAACTAATGTAGTAGTTGGAGTTGTAGGACTGCTGTTAGCTGTGGCAGCAGGAATGCTGGCATAAATAATGTCGCTTGTAGCTGCTTTATCAATAATAAAATTATCAGTTACTGCCAAACCGAATTCGCTGGGAGGATGTAAGTTAAGTTCGATTAAATTTAGCGGTTCATAATTTCCCGCAGGGCTGCCGATTCGATAAGATAAAGGCTTGCTGTCAGGAGTCCTCAGCAAGATTGAGGGCTCGATCGGGCTAATGTCTGGAATTAAGGGTTTCACTTCTTCTGATAGTTCTCCCATCGGATTCGGTAGAAGCACTGGTTACACTTTTTAAATACAAAAAGGACTGTTGCTTGCCGTTCGTTTTAACTGCAAGTAGGTTGTTTGGGGTGATTTTTGATTGTTGGAACTCATGAATAAAACGCCTTGCAGGCAGACGCGATATCACTCTCCTCCTAATATTAAACACCAATAAACCAGTTAAACCAGTTGGATCGATTAAACCAGTTAAATCCAAAATCCTCAATTCAAAATCTCAAATCCTATTGTGCTGCTTGAAAAATCATTTCTTGGAAGTAGATTGTTTCCGATCGAGGGTCGCAATTAGTTACTTTAACTTCAAAGCGTTCGCCGATTTCAACGGACGATCGACCGAAGCGCATGGCTAATTCTAAACCCAATTCTTCCAATAAAATCAATCCGACATTGCTATCTTCCCGCAACCAGCGCAGCATTATCGCTTCCCACACTTCATCAGGATTTCGCCGCAAATATTCCAAGCCCCAATAGCGATTGGTTTGGCGTTCGACGGTGGAGGCTTCTTTGACTGCGGTGCCGAGACTCATCACGATTTCCTGTACTTGTTCGGCAGCAAAGGGCAGCGGTTCGCCCCGCAGGTGGGCTTTAATTTGAAAGTGAGTCAGCAAGTCGGTGTAGCGGCGGATCGGAGAAGTAACCTGAGTGTATGCTTCCAAGCCCAAGCCGGAGTGCCTTGCAGGAGTCAGCCCCATTTCGCTGCGGGGCATACAGCGGCGCACGGCGCAGGCCCTAGCAGGCCCTGCGGGTACGGCTAGCAGTTCTTCCTCGGGAGGGAGTTCGGGCTGGGGCTGATAGCGGTAGGGTATGGGGATATTGTGGTCTTGACCGTAGCGTGCTGCTAGTTCCCCGGCGAGAATCATCATTTCCGCTACTAAATCTCGGGCTGGGGAGTCGTTGATGACGTGAATGTCGATGTCGTCGCCCTTGACTTTGATGACGGATTCGGGCATGAAGATGCTGATCGCACCTTGGGTTTGCCTCCATTGTTGGCGGAGTTTGGCCGATCGGGCGATCGCGCCGATCTCCGGTTCTGCTTCAATTCCCAACTCTAGCATTTCATCTACGTCATCGTAGGTCAAGCGGTAGGTGGGTTTAACGGTGCTGGTATAAATGCTGTAATCACCGACTGCGCCGGTTTCGTCTAAAGTGACGCTGAAGCTGAGGGCACTGCATTCTTGACCTTGATTTAAGCTCATCGGCCCGGTTGCCAAAGCTGGGGGAAACATCGGTATCATCCCGGTGGGGAGGTAAACCGTAGTAGTCCGCTTTCTGGCTTCGAGGTCGAGTTCGTCGTTGGGAGACAGCAAGCGAGTGGGATCTGCGATGTGTATCCACAGCCGCTGCTGGCCGTTTTCGAGGAATTCTAAACTGAGGCCGTCGTCGATTTCTGTGGTGCTTTCGTCGTCGATCGTGTAAACCTTGAGGTGAGTTAAATCCAGGCGATTTGTATCTTCGTCGGTTGGGAGATTTTCCAGGCAGCGTTGGGCCACTTCTAATACCTTGGCGGAGAATTGTTGGGGAATTTGACTGCGCCGCAAAAACAGGTTTTCGTGGATACTCCACAATCCGAGTTCGACGAGGAGTTGAAATGCTGCTTCGGGGGTTTCGGGGCGTTCTAAACTAACGAGAGTTTCGAGGGCGGGGGTGCGGTGAGTGGCTTCTTCTCCTAGGGTGGCAAAGCGTTCTAGGGCATCGAGGCGAGTTCGATCGCTCTGCTGCCATTCTACGGTTTCTCCTGCCAGCCGCTGTTTGACTCGCTGCCAAAATCCTTGGGATTCTTGGTGGCGTTGGTGTTCTACTTCTTGCTGGTGCTTGATTTCAGCTACTTGGGTGGCGGGACGGGGTTCGTAGCGATCGCCCTTTTGTTTGAAGTACAGTTTATCTGCAGACAGCAAGCAGTGGGCTGCGTAGCATTGGGCGGGACTGCGATCGGAAAATAGCAGCATTGCTAGGGATTCCGGATCTGCGGTTTCTCCGTCGCCTACTAACAGTTCCCAAGCTATTTCTAGACTTGAAGGATCTGAGTAAACTTCTACTTCTTTGAGGAATTTGGGAATATCGGATGGCTTGTAAGTTTCGCCCGCGATTTCGTAGCTGATTTGTTTCGGCGGTATGCTGTGGGGCTGGCTGTTTTCGTCTACGACAACCCAATTTTTCTTGCCGTCGGGGCGATCGGCCACGGCCAGACGGCGGTCGCCGTGCAGTCTAAATTCTACTAATGTTCCCTTCTCCACTTGCCGATTTATTTTGTATTTTAGATTTTAGATTTTTACGGTTGCTGCTTTGGGTTTCTCGCTGGGGATTTTAGATTTTGGAGTCTGTAATTTTTCCTGTCAATTATCCAGCTATTTACAATCCCGACAATTGCATTTTTTTTCTGGGTTTTTAACTTGTGACTTTTGCTGTTCGCGTCCAAAATCTAAAATCTAAAATCCAAAATCCTTTAGCCTTCTTGATTGACAAAGGGCAACAAGGCAAGAATTCTAGCTCTTTTGATGCTTCTTGTCAAGTCACGCTGCTGTTTTGCTGTCAAGCCTGTAATCCGGCGCGGCAGAATTTTGCCTCTTTCGGTAACGTATTTTTTCAGCAAATCTACATCTTTGTAGTCGATCGGTTCTCCGGGTTTGATTGGCGAAACGCGCCGTCTGAAGTATGTCATGGTAATTGGTAATTGGTAATTGGTAGTTGGTAATTGGTAATTGGTAATTGGTAATTGGTAATTGGTAATTGGTAATTGGTAAGTTGATTAATGACTGATGACTAATAACTGTCAACTCTCAACTCTTCCTTCTTGCCTCTTGCCTCTTGCCTCTTGCCTCTTGCCTCTTCCTTCCAACTATTTGATTTCTTTGTGAGTGGTGTGCTTGTTACAGTGGGTGCAGAACTTTTTGAGTT
>JBOFTL010000278.1:0-1838 GCA_051652045.1 Microcoleus sp.
AATAGTCCAAATACGATCGGCTTGTTGCATTGCCCTTCGATATTTCGGAGCCAGCGGTTCCCAAGCTTCTTTACCGTAAGTTAAAATTGTATAGGGAATTCCTAAAGGCTGACAGAAAAATTGAATCAGCGGCGCGAGTTTGATGTGACCGCAAAACACTCGTTGCGGTCGTGTTTGCAGCAAAACAATTAGCAAGATTGCAGTAAATCTCAGGCGTCCCAACCAAGGATTTCTTGTTTTTAAATAATGAAATTTGAGATTTTGCGACTCGTAAGAATTGTTGCAGTCAGGAGAATCGCGCAGCAACAAAATATCAGTTTGCGGTGGATGATTTGTTGTTGTGGTTGTCGATATATAGGCTTTGAGGATGTCTCGAACGTAGGATTGAATGCCGCCTTCGCTGGCAAATATTTCTAGAAAGCAGAATAGATAAGCGGTCGATCGAACCATGAAGAGATTTTAGATTTTAGATTTTAGATTGAATGATTTGGGATTGGTAATTGGTAATTGGTAATGGGTAATTGGTAATTAGTCACATAACTATCAACTATCAACTATCAACTAATATACTGCGCGATCGGGTTCCTTGCGTCAGGGCTGGGTGAAGCATTCGGATATAAAATTTATAATTTATTGCACAGATTATCGCCCGAATGCTTCACCCCTACGAGTATGTACGATCGATTCGATCGAACAAGCTGTCAACTGTCAACTATCAACTCTCCTTCTCAACTCAAAACTCAAAACTCAAAACTCAAAACTCAAAACTCCCTCACCACTGTCAATAAAAAGCCTGTCAACAAAAAGCCCCCCGCCATCACTGGCAGAGGGAGAAAATTATCAGGGTGCATCTACTAATGGACATAGTATAGCATCATTTTGTGGGGTGTCACCCCCGATGGGTGACATCCGAGACGGATTTTCATGAAAATAATTTATAGAAAAGATTAATAAAGTTAGTAAAAATTATGTTTGGAAGAGTTCGATCGCTATTAATGTATAATTAAGGGTTTGAAATCTAAAATCTAAACTCTAAAATCTAAAATCAATCCGTGTTAGACCTCAAATTAATCCGAGAAAATCCGCAAGCCGTACAGGAAAGCCTCAACACTCGCGGCGGCAGCTATGAAATCGAACCAATTTTGCAACTAGACAAACAGCAGCGGGAATTGGAAGCCAAGCGATCGCAACTGCAAGCCCGCAGCAACGAGATAGCCAAGCTCATCGGTAAACAGCGGGCATCCGGTTTACCCCTAGAATCGCCGGAAATTCAGGCTTTGCAAGCCGAAGGTAACGAAGTTGGCACGCAATCCAACGAGTTGCAAGCCCAGGAAAAAGAACTCAAAACTCAAATAGAAGCTTTATTGCTGCCGCTGCCCAACTTGCCGGGTAAGTCAACTCCGATCGGCAAAAATGAAGATGAAAATGTCGAAATCCGCCGTTGGGGAGACGAATACATTCCCCAAAATTCAAATATTTTGCCGCATTGGGAAATCGGGGAAAAGTTAGGAATTATCAACTTTGAACGGGGGGTAAAAATTGCTCAGCCCCGCTTTATCAGCTTATTTGGAGCCGGGGCGGCGCTGGAAAGAGCGATTATTCAATTCATGCTCGATCGACACATCCAAGCAGGTTATGTAGAAGTAATTCCTCCGTTTTTAGTCAATACTGAATCGCTTACAGCTAGCGGACAACTGCCAAAATTTGCCGAAGAAAGTTTTAAGTGCGATCGAGACGATTTGTGGTTGATTCCGACTTCGGAAGTTCCGGTTGTCAATCTATATCGAGGAGAAATACTAACAGCAGAACAGTTGCCAATCAATCACTGTTCCTACACT
>JBOFTL010000279.1:0-3650 GCA_051652045.1 Microcoleus sp.
GATAATGAAGAAGAATAAAAATGTTCTTGTGTTGAGGTTTCCTGACTTCTCAGAAAGTAAAGTTTAGAACTTAAATATCAATAATCTGCCAGCGCCGCAAACTATTCATCCCGGCCAACCCGCGATCGCGCTATCCGTCAAAGCCTGCAACTCCGCATCCTCCGCATAAACCTCCGCATATAAATCCGCCGAAATCTCCAACGAATCTAACTCCTGCTGCAACTTCCCCAGCACCACCCGAATCAATTCATCCTGATTCTGAAAACCATATTGCCGCGATCGTTGCACAAAAACATCTGCCGAAATGCAACCTCGTGTTGGCGTTTCATGTACAATCCAACACTAATTAACCAGTCAAGAAGGATCGATCGAAAACGTTAGGTGACAAATGCTTTTTCGGAATTTCTCTCTAATATCTATATCTGTATTACCACTTGTAGCTAGCTTTGTGGTTCTAGCCACAGCGCGTGTTGCTAATAGTATTTTGCTGATTCAGTTAATGTCGATTTGCTTGGCAGCTTTGATTGCACTCGTCGGCATGAAATTGATGACTTCGCACAAACTTGAAACGCACAAACTTGAAACAGTAGTTTTTGTTTTCATTGCACTCACTCTGCTGGCACTTGGTATACCGTTAGCTGGCACTTCATCAGAACCGGAACGTTGGATAGAATTGGGTTTGTTCAAGCTCTATATCGCACCAGTTTTTTTGCCGTCACTTTTGGTGGTATGTTCGGTTGCGCTACAAAAAAGTAGAAAGGAAGAGGTGATTGCACTGGTGGGTCTTGGTGGAGCAGCTTGCTTGCTAGCAGCACAACCAGATGGGCCTCAAGTGCTGGCTTTGTCTGTTGGTGCATCAGTCATACTTCTACGTCGCAAACCAAACGCCATTCAAATTGGCTTAAGTTTATTGGTAATGACTATTACGTCCGTGTGGGCTTTCATGCAACCAGATCCACTTCAACCTGTTGCGTATGTCGAAGGCGTTTTTGAGTTGGCTTTCAACCAGTCTATGCTGTTAGGAGTGGTTGTTATTTTTGCTGCGGTTGTACTGGTCGTAGGCCTATGCTGGGAGTCTCAAAAAGGTCAACCATGGCTCTGGGCAGTTGCAGCATATTACCTGATATTGTATCTATTCTCATTGGCAGGACTTACGCCAGCACCATTAATCGGATTTGGCTCAGGACCAATTTTAGGGTTTGGACTAATGGTTTTACTTTCCAGTTTATTCAAGGAAAAAATCACCTAACAAGGCATTGTACTCGGAAAAATCACCCGCTGCACGCTTCATTTTCCGGTAAGTATTTACTCGCTCCCAGGCTCTGTATGGAAACGCAGATCGATCGGCTCTGACTCCAATTTTCTTCCCTACAAAATCGATACGTCGCAGGGGATTACATCAATTTAAAAAATATGTGCCGTGCGATTAACCTCTTAATTAGTAATCGCATTTAGTAAATCTTAGGAAGTAGCTTGTTTTTTACAAATCGATCGAATGTCGTCGGTACGATCGATTCAGGAGTTCTTGCTGTCGCATAAATTCCATTAGGATCGCCAAGGGCGCGGAACAGATTACCCAACTCTTGTTGTACGTCAGGTGTTGCTCCCATCAATGCAAATTGCTGCTGGATTGATTCAATTGTTACTTGAACGTATTCGATCGGACGATCGATCGCTTGTGAAAGGATAGCCGTTGTTTGCAAGGGGGTTAAATTTTCAGGTCCCATCAGATTGCGAGTCCACTTACTGGCCCAGCGATCGTCAAGTAGATATTTTGCTGCTTCATCGCCGATATCATCGGTACTAATCCAAGGCAAATCGTGGTCATTAGCATAGGGAAAGTATACAGTACGATCGCGCCGGATAGACTCGACTTGAGTCAGGAAATTCTCCATGAAATAGCCGGGACGCAGATGCAGCACATTTGCATTAGTTCGATCGAGAATTGATTCGACATTTCCACTAAATGAAACTGTACCCAAATTTGATGCTGCACCCGCACCAATGCTAGTAATGTTGACAACTCGCTTGATGTCATTTTCACCGACTGCTGTAGCAGCAGACATTGCTGTCTGAATGTACCAATCGCTCAAGCTTGGTGTATCAAGTTTCGGCGGAGTCAACCAAAACAAAGCATCTGCATTTTTTGTGGCCTCGATTAATCCTTGCGTATCATCGCTGCTAATTGGCTTTACGATCGCACCTCGATCGACTAAATCAGCTAACTTTTCTGGATGTCTTGCTAACAGAATAGTTTCGACTCCAGCTTGTACTACTTTCTCTGCGGTGCGCCGTCCAATATTGCCTGATGCGGTAGCAATTACAATTTTCATGGCTCATCTCTCCTTGGTGTTGTTGTGCCGATCTTCAAAACTCATCCAACAGTAGCTGTAGGTGCGTCGCCATTTACAATCCTCAAAAAAAACGACAATTTTGCAGCGACGCACCTTATATCAAATCCGGTAACATCGTCCTGTATTCATCTTTCTATTCTCTCCCTCTGTGTCCTCTGCGCTCTCTGTGGTTAAATCATTCTGATCCAACCAGAAACGATATTACAAACAGGGTTGAAAAAACAAACTGAATACTCATAATTGTTGCAAAATTTTGGAGAATTGGTATTAGTCCTGAACGCAAGTGTCACAATTAGTAAGGTGCGTCATTTCTGGAAGCCCTGAATAATCATTTAAGAAACGCACCTGACCCACCCTAAAGTTTAATTTTCCTATGGAAGTTCATAAGTCCTGATTGTAAAAAAAATTAGTAAATCATTGCTCTGCATTGAAAGATTGGTGCAGATTTTGTGGATTTCCCCATGCTTCAAGGGCAGGGATGGGATTCCAATATTCACGATAGCGGACAATTTTGCCATCCTTGGTTTCCAATCGCATTACATAATCTTGTTGATAGTGGCGATTTGTAGCGACAATATCCTGCCATAGGGAATTCAAAATACATATGAGGTATATTTTAAGATACCTCAAGCCAAGCTAAGCCACCTGAGATTCTGAGTCATAAAACTTGATACGGCTAATAAGGGCTTGCGGTTGGTCTGACGATAATTTCGCTAATATCAACATCATCAGGTTGGGCGATCGCAAATAAAATCGATCTAGCGATCGCCTCAGCCGGAATGACTATTCTGCGAAATTCTTGCATTCCTTTTCTCGCAGCTTCATCGCTGATGCTATCAGCTAACTCAGACTCAGTTACACCAGGAGAAATCACTGTCACTCGAATGTCGCCACCAACTTCTTGTCGCAATCCTTCTGAAATTGCACCAACCGCAAATTTAGTCGCACAGTAAACCGCAGCAGTAGGAGCAACTGCGTGTCCGCCGATCGAGGAAATATTGATAATCTGTCCCGATTTTTGTGATTTCATCACCGGAAGTACCGCCGCGATACCGTATAAAACCCCTTTGATGTTGACATCGATCGTCCGATCCCATTCATCAACTTTTAATTTGTCGAGGGCGGATAGCGGCATGACTCCAGCATTGTTAATTAGGACATCTACGCGATCGAACTTATTTTGGGCAAATTGAACGATCGCCTCCAATTGACTGCGCTGCGTTACATCCAGCGCCCGGTATTCGGCGATTCCACCCTCGGCGCGAATGTCTTTGGTAATGAGTTCTAGGCGATCGA
>JBOFTL010000280.1:0-5765 GCA_051652045.1 Microcoleus sp.
GGCAATTTTAACTCCTCGCGCGATGCTAAATACTCCGTGAGTCTCTCGATTCCCGGTTTAGTTAAGTTTTTCACAAAAGCCTGCGCTAACTGCGGAAAACGCCCCGACTCCGCAATTACTAACCTCACAAAAGTTAAAAATTCTGGCTTCCGCGTTGCCTTATCCAATATAGTGTTAGCAACTAATCGCAGCGCTACAGTCGGCTCTTCATCTACTACTGTAAAATAAACTTCTTCGCACGCCAGCCACTGCACCAAGGCCGCGAACAATGCTTCTTTATCTGCAAAATAATTGTACACCGTGGCTTTAGAAACTCCCCCCCGCTTCGCCACTTTGTCCATACTCGTCCCTGCGTAGCCGTTGGTCAAAAATTCTTCCATCGCTCCTTGCAGGATTTGCCGGCACTTGTCGCCTGCTGTTGTGTCTGGTTCGATCGCTCTTGTCTTTGCCATTGCTGCTTTCTGTAATTTTTGTTTGGACTCTTGACATCATTATACTAAACGGTTTAGTGTTTAAATATAAAACTAAACGGTTTAGTTCGTAATCCACATATAGAGGTGCGTGTCATGGTACACCGATCGACTGCCGAAAACCTATCCTCCAAGCTACCCTCAGCCAAGCAACTCTCGATCGCAGCAGCAGTAGCGATTCTAGCTGCGGGAGGAGTCACGGGTTACAAAATGTGGGAATCCAGCCAGCCCGATCCCAATGCAGCAATCGCAGCAGCCGAAGCCACCGCCTCGCAGCTAACCACAGTGACAGCCTTGGGTAGGTTGGAACCTGAAGGAGAAGTAATTAAAGTTTCCGCATCCGGTGCAGCAGAAGGCAACAGGATCGATCGACTGTTAGTGAAAGAAGGAGATACAGTTAAAACAGGACAACCGATCGCAATTTTAGACAGTCACGATCGACTGTCAGCAGCCCTCGATCGAGCTACAGACCAAGTGCGCGTTGCCGAAGCCAACCTCGCCAAAGTGAAAGCCGGAGCCAAAAGTGGCGAAATTCAAGCGCAAAAAGCTACAATTGCGCGTTTAGAGGCCGATCGCAGCAACGAAATCGCAGCCCAACAAGCAATTATCGCCCGTCTCGAAGTCGATCGCAGCACCGAAATGCAGGCACAACAAGCCACAATTGCCCGTTTAGCAGCCGAAAAACAAGGGGAAATTCAAACCCAAGAAGCAGCCATCGCCCGCCTCGAAGCCGAACTTCGCAACGCCCAAAGCGAATATCAAAGGCACGCGCAATTGTATAAAGAAGGTGCAATTTCCGCCTCAGCCAGCGACAGCAAAAAACTCGCCGCCGATACATCCCAACAGCGACTCAACGAAGGCCGAGCTCAACTGAATCAAATCCGCCAATCCCGCCAGCAACAAATTAATGAAGCCCAGGCAAAGTTGAATCAAATCGATCGATCGCGCCAGCAACAAATTAACGAAGCGCAAGCTAAACTCAGTCAAATCGAACAATCCCGCTTTCAGCAAATCGACGAAGCCGCAGCCAATCTCGATCGAATCGCCGAAGTGCGTCCGGTTGACGTGCAAGCAGCAGCAGCCGAAGTCAATTCTGCTACTTCAGCAGTTAAAGAAGCTAAAGCTAATCTGGACTTAGCATTCATTCGCGCCCCCAAAAACGGTCAAGTTTTAAAAATTCACGCTTATCCGGGGGAAAAAGTAGGAACTGACGGCATTGTCGAACTCGGACAAACTAGCAGGATGCTAGCTGTTGCCGAAATCTATGAAAGTGATGTTAGCAAAGTACGCATCGGCCAACCGGCAACAATTACTAGCGATGTTTTTACTGGAGAATTGCGCGGCAAAGTAGAACATATCGGCTTGCAAGTGCAGAAACAAAATATTGTCAATACAGATCCTTCTGCAAATATTGATGCGCGGATTGTGGAAGTCAAAGTGCGTTTGGATGAAGTTTCCAGCAAGAAAGTAGCGGGATTAACTAATTTGCAAGTTAAAGTCGCGATCGGAAAATAGTTGAGAGTTGAGAGTTGAGAGTTGAGATTTTTTATTAGTGAGAAGGCAGCAGGGTGGCACGACACGGATTTGGACACGGATACACGGATGATTTTTGGGTGCGTGTCATAAATTGTCTCATTAGATATCTCCCATAATTAGGTTTTTGTCTAGATAGGTAAGGTTTCCAGGATCTTTTTAGGAGATGTCTATTTATAATCGATCGGCCAAAATCCACAATCTCGAATCTCAAATTGTTTAATCTACAATCTCGAATCTACAATCTCCAATCCAAAATCCAAAATCGTCTTCTCAATCGCAAATCCAAAATCTAAAATCCTATGCTTGGCTTAATTAAACCACTACAACAATTAGTTCGCCGAACTCCCCTCGGATATTTGCAACTGAGTCACGATAAAGGACGGATGCTTGTAGCAGTAGCAGGAATTGCTTTTGCTGACGTGTTGATGTTCATGCAATTGGGATTTCAAAATGCGCTTTACAGCAGCAACACGCGACTGCATCAAACTTTGCAAACCGACTTGGTTGTAATTAGCCCGCAAGCTCGAAATTTAATTAATTTATCTTCTTTTCCCAGACGCAGGTTGTATCAAGCAATGAACGTACCGGGCGTGAAGAATGCCGAGCCGCTGTACGTGAAAACTGCTAACTGGAAAAATCCCGAAACTCGGAAAGAGACTGCCATTATGGTAGTGGGTTTCAATCCCGATCGCCCTGCATTTGCCCTGCCGGAAGTCAACCAAAATTTAAACGCGATTAAATTACCAGATACGGTATTATTCGATCGAGCTTCGAGAGGAGATTACCAACAGTCGATCGCCCAGATCGATGCTGGAAAACCAGTTAAAACAGAGATCGAAAAACGTACTATTACTGTCAGCGGCTTATTTACAGTTGGAGCATCTTTCGCCGCCGATGGCATTTTGATGACTAGCGATCAAAATTACTTGCGACTGTTTGCCAGACAAAATTCGGGCAGCGTTAATGCCGGGTTAATTGAACTGCAACCTGGTGCCGATCTGGTACAAACTCAACAAGTTTTAAAGGCATACTTGCCCGCAGATGTCAAGGTGTTAACCAAACAAGAATTTATCCAATTTGAGAAAGATTACTGGGCAAAAAATACCGCGATCGGCTTTGTATTTAACCTAGGCGTAGCGATGGGTTTTGTCGTCGGAGTAATCATCGTTTATCAAGTGCTATCAACAGATGTTAGCGACCACATGGCAGAATACGCTACTTTTAAAGCAATGGGCTACCGCAATGCTTATTTGCTCGGAATTGTTTTTGAAGAAGCGCTAATTTTATCTATTCTCGGTTTTCTTCCCGGAGTTGGAGTATCTGTAGGATTGTACGCTTTAACCCGCCAAGCTACAAACTTGCCGATGTACATGACTTTAGCTAGAGCAACTGCCGTATTAATTATGACGATGATTATGTGTATAATCTCAGGTTCGATCGCCACTCGCAAACTGCAAGCAGCCGATCCGGCAGATATCTTTTAACTTAATTGTAGGTTGGGTTGAGGAACGAAACCCAACAAATTGTAGGTTGGGTTAAGGAACGAAACCCAACAAATTGTAGGTTGAATTGAGGAACGAAACCCAACAAATTGTAGGTTGGGTTGAGGAACGAAACCCAACACTTAGATCGAGTTTGTCAATGATTGTACTTCAAATAATCTTTAGCTTTTCTAAGACAGATTGTTTACGATCGATGATGATGCGAAGCAGATTTTATACGCAACTATAGAGTTGGGTTTCGCTTCGCTCAACCCAACCTACTACCCTCTCCCCTCTGCGCTCTCTGCGTTCTCTGCGGTTCAAAATTCCATCTCAAACCTCAAACAAATAAACTATGAATTCCACTACCCTCAGCGAAAAAACCAACCAATTACAAATTGCAGAACCTGTAATTGCCGCCCGCAAACTAGACCACTATTTCGGTCAAGGACAACTAAAAAAACAGGTACTTATCGACATCAACCTCGAAATCAATGCAGGCGAAATTGTCATCATGACCGGACCTTCAGGCTCGGGAAAAACCACACTATTAACTTTAATTGGTGGACTGCGATCGGGCCAATCGGGCAGCTTGAAAATTCTCGGTCAAGAAATGTGCAATGCCAGTAACGATCGACTCGTCAAAATCCGGCGTAAAATCGGTTATATTTTCCAAGCACACAACTTGCATCGCAGTTTGACGGCCGTGCAAAACGTGCAAATGGGATTAGAAGTTCACGGAAAATTTTCGCGATCTGAAATGCGCGATCGAGCGACACAAATGTTAGGATTAGTAGGCTTGGAAAAACGCATTAACTATTATCCCGATGACTTGTCCGGCGGACAAAAACAAAGAGTTGCGATCGCCCGTGCTTTAGTCAGTCACCCGCAAATAGTTTTAGCAGATGAACCGACAGCAGCCCTCGACAGCAAATCCGGCCGCGAAGTAGTTAATTTAATGCAGAAACTAGCCAAAGAACAAGGCTGTACGATTCTGTTAGTAACCCACGACAATCGGATCTTAGATATTGCCGATCGCATCGTTAACATGGAAGACGGAAAATTAGCTTGATAGTTGAAAGTTGACGGTTGATAGTTGACAGTTGATAGTCGATTGTTGAGAGTCGATCGAATTTATCTGCGTTTATCTGCGTCAATCCGCCTCAATCTGCGGTTGCAAGTTGGTAGTTTTCAAATTTGACAGCAAGCTTGCTACAGCAATTTAAATTAAAAATCAACTAGATATCGCTCAATAAATTGAGAAATAATGTGCGATAATGAATCAGCATGACAGCGAATGGAGCGATAGATCGAGAGAATATGGTTTAATATAGTATTAAGATAAATTCAAATAATTTTCGGAGACAACCAATATGCAAGTCACGACCGAAGAAATTATTTATCCATGCAGCGACGGTCAACCAATGGCAGACAGCACAATTCAATACAGATTAATAGTCAAAATCAAAGAAGGTTGCGAATCGCTGTTGAAAGATGACCCAAACGTATTTGTGGCTGCCGATTTACTGTGGTATCCAGTACAGGGAAGAAAAGACATCTGTCAAGCACCGGATACAATGGTAATCTTTGGCAGGCCCAAGGGCGATCGACTTTCTTACATACAACATCGAGAGGATAATATCGGCCCTCAAGTGGTATTTGAGATTCGCTCTCATAACGATCGCCAAGTCAAGATGGATAAAAAATTAGCATTTTACAATCGCTATGGAGTGGAAGAATATTACGTCTACGATCCTGAAGAAAATGAGTTGAGCGGCTGGCAAAGAATCGATGGCAACTTAGAAGTAATCGATCCGATGTCCGGCTGGATCAGTCCGAGATTGGGAGTGCGGTTTGAGCTGGGTGAAACCGATTTAGAAATCTATAAACCTGACGGTGAAAGATTCCTTTACTATGAAGAAGTGGAGGAGCAAAGAAATCTTGAGCGACAGCGTGTCGCACAGGAATCGCAAAGAGCTGAACAGGAATTTCAAAGAGCCGAACGTTTAGCTGCCAAATTGCGAGAATTAAATATCGACCCCGATCGCATTTAATTCGCCAATCATAAATTACACATTAAGCGATCGTATTGTTAAGGTTTGTAGTAAGGACTTTAGTCCTCTGAATTTGCGGACTGCAGTCCACACTACGAACCTTTTTTGACCCAACATAATATAATCCCTAAAACCAATAAATCGCCCATCAAAAAAGTCTTAAAAATAGTATAAAAAAAACAGTAATTGCCGCCGATGTAAGCTATCGTGCGATCGCACGAATT
>JBOFTL010000281.1:0-4182 GCA_051652045.1 Microcoleus sp.
ACTTCCTCAGCAGACATGACTTCGCCGTACTGCACTTGAGGGGATAGTTTCCCACTGACGCGGAAAAAGATAGGCGCGCCCGCTTGGATGTGTATGTCTGAACCTCCTTGCTCTACCAAGGACTCCAGAACGTCTTCAATCATCAGACCCATAGATACTCCTCCCTCGATCGAGTTGATAGTTATTGACCAATTTAGCTCAGTTGATAGTTGACAGTTGACAGCTCGACCGCTCGACCGCTAGCTTGTCGAAGGCTTGACAGTTGACAGTTATCAGTTACTAATTATTTTTCTACTAATTAAATGACTAATGACTGCTGACTGCTGACTGCTGACTAATAACTCCTGACTGTCGCATCAATCCAAAAAGCGCGGAGTCAAACAGTAAGGACAATCCAACATCTCCGGCTTCAATTCCGCGTGACAAGTCTTGCAAGTCAGTCCCTGCTTTCGCTTGGCCTTGAGTTCAGCCTCCAATCCCGAGTCAGTAAACGTTACCCGCTCGACTTCTTCAAAAGTAGTCGCGCCTTCTCGCACTAACTGCAAGCTGTAAGCCAGCAAGGTTTTCATTCCTTCTTCTACCGCTGCTTCCTTAATTTGCTCTGTGGGAGCGCCTTGAGTGATCAGAGTTTGCAGTCGCTCGGTATTTTTCAGGAATTCGTAAACCCCTACCCGTCCTTTGTAGCCGATGCCACCGCATTTCTGGCAGAGCTGATCGCGTTCTGCTAGTTCCTTCCTTTGCTCCACTGGAACAACATTAGCCCTGTAGACAGTCAGATCTACTTCTTGAGAAGCTGACAGACCGTAGCGACCTAGTTCTTCAGCAGTAGGCTGGTAAGGAATGGAGCATTTGTCACAAACCCGCCGCATCAAGCGCTGGGCCAACACGCCCAATAAAGCGGCCGAAACCATGAACGGTTCCACGCCCATTTCGTCCAAACGGGCAATCGCACCAGCCGCGTCGTTGGTGTGCAGCGTCGTCAGCACCAAGTGTCCGGTCAAAGCAGCTTCCAAAGCTGTTTTTGCTGTTTCCTTGTCCCGCGTTTCCCCCACCAACAAAACGTCAGGGTCTTGCCGCAAAAATGCCCGCAGGATGTTAGCAAAAGTCAAGTCTTTTTCACGAATTACTTGACACTGAGTAATACCGGGCAGAGCATATTCGATCGGGTCTTCTGCCGTACTGATATTAATCCCCGGATCGTTCCGTTCTGCCAAAATCGAGTACAGAGACGTTGACTTACCAGAACCAGTCGGTCCCGTCACCAAGATCAACCCGAAGGGACGGCTCGCTGTTTCCCTAACTAAAGCCAGAGTTTCCGGATCGGAAATTAACAAACCCAAGCCCAACTGAGTGCTGGAACTGTCCAAAATCCGCAGCACGATTTTTTCGCCGTAGCGAGAAGGCAAGCTGTTCACCCGGAAATCTACCGTGCGTCCCTCAAACACCCGGCGAATGCGACCGTCCTGAGCTTGTCGGCGTTCGGCAATATCCAGGTTGGCAATAATTTTGAAGCGGGAAGTAATTGCCGCCACAACTTGTTTGGGAAACCGAAAATATTCTTGCAGCACCCCGTCTTTCCGCATCCGAATCCGCATGAACTCTTCTTGAGGTTCTACGTGAATGTCAGACACCTTTTCCGACAAAGCTTTTGCCAAAATGACGTTGACGGCCTTAATTACCGGAGCCGCTTCAGCATCATCTAAGGTATTGGCTAGGTCTTCTTGATCTGCCGTATCCTCTTCTAGCGAGAGTTCGCCAAACTCTCCATCTCCCAGTTCCAGCTTCTTCTGCTTTTCTGCTTCAGCTTTTTTGGCTTCCCGCTTAACTTGTTCGTCTTGATAGGCTGCAGTAATATCCTGATAGTCGTCAGGAGTAATCACCCGAGGCACGAAACCCAGTCCGTGAGGCTGCAAAATCCGGCGCAAATCTTCCCGAGCGTTGAGGTTGTCAGGATCGACCATTGCCACCATAATTGCCGGAGGTTCGGTTTCTGTCCTCGCTACGGGTAAAAACCTGCCTTGGTGACAGATGTCGATCGAAATTTTCAGCCCGTCAAGCATCTCTCCGAGTTGCTCGTTGGACATTTCGCTCAGTTCCGGGTCAAAGGCTTCAACTCCGTAAACTATCTTCAGTTCAAACATCTGCTGCTTCTTGTAAAGTCGCAGCAATTCAGGAGGCAAGGGCTGTCCGGTAAGGGCTTCCAATACCTCCGTCAACCGCTTTCCAGACTTCCGGCTTTCAATTTGGGCTTGCTTCAGTTGGTCGCCGTTAACGTAACCCGACTGAATCATCTTATTAAGAGCCGGGGAAAAATTGCTTTGAGCAACTATCGAGGTAGAACGCCTCTGGGATGTGTTAGTCATTTACCTGATTGGCCCGCGCGAGACTCCCGTTATGCCGTAGCGGGCAACCGCAGAAAGATTGCCCGTATCGGGAGAGGAAAGCGGGGCGGGGTGTGTCGCTTCCCTAAATAATTCTATGTTCCCAAATTGTTTGACCGAGCAACGGCACCAGGGTCACAGTTAGTTCTACTGCGGTTAAAAATTTTCCGTGTTCTGTGATGATAGCTTTTACTCAACCGCCCGATCGGCCTTTTGAGATATTTTTCGATCGATTCTGTTAGCCTCTGGACTTAACTGCTAGGATTTTGAGCTACTCTTATCCCTTATTCCTTCTGCCTTCTGCAATACAGTCCGGGCGCGACCCTTCCAACTGCTAGAATTGATAGGGTTCTGTCGCGCAGCTACTTATGATTGACGAGGAAAACCAGCAAGATCGAAATCCTAACTCAACGGGGTTAACCCCAGAGGGTTCACCCGTGTCCAGCGAAATTCCGGTAATACCAGCAGACCCCAACGACACAGGCGATTGGGAGCTGGAACTTGCTAAAGCTTATCAAAATGCTCAAAATGAGCGATCGTCGGGTAACGCATCTGAAGAAACAGCAGTCAGTAGCAGTTCTGGCAACAGCCCTGCATCTGATGCCCAAGAACTTTTAAAGAGGGAACTCGCGGCGGCTACAGGTGAAAAAGATGCTTTAAAAACTCAGTTGCAAGCAGTGACCGCTCAGATAGAAGATCTGAAAAATCAAAACCTGCGTCTAGCAGCAGATTTTGAAAATTTCCGCAGGCGGACGCAAAAGGAAAAAGAAGAGTTAGATTTACAGGCAAGGTGTATCACCATTAAAGCGTTGTTGCCAGTAATCGACAATTTCGAGCGCGCCCGATCGCACATTAAGCCGCAAAACGACGGCGAAATGAACATCCACAAAAGCTACCAGAGCGTTTACAAGCAAATGGTAGAGTGCCTCAAGCAAATCGGAGTTTCCCCCATGCGTCCCGAGGGCGAACAGTTCGACCCCAACCTTCACGAAGCTTTGCTCAGCGAACCTACTGACAAACACGAGGAAGGTACGGTCATTGAAGAACTGCAACGCGGCTATACTCTGGGCGATCGCGTTTTGCGCCACGCCCAAGTTAAAGTTGCAGCACCAGGACTATCTGTGGTAGCCTCGGATGAAAATTCCGACAGTTCGGAAAGTTGATCGACATCACAGCTCAGGCATTTTGTCAAGGTCAATAACTCGCTGCGGGCTCGGAAAGTACCAAAGAAAAGTTGAAATCCAACTGCTTCTAACCGATTCTTTTGACCGGGCTTAAGTAAAAAAAAATACTTAAGTTATTCAGCAAGGGTTGGAATTTTTTCCTGGGAATGCACTGCTAGTATGTAGTTTTGCAACCTCAGAAATTCATTACTCGCGTTCGCTTGAGTTAGAGGTCGCCCTCAAAATGTTAATCTGGCATCATTTGATGGCGACCTCACGAAAATGTTTTCCGGCAAAAGATGAAGCCAGATCTAAGTGACGCTCCTACACCAACCGCAAGCGGTATGTTGTAGGCTTCTGAGTCCGGTTAAGGATATCGAGAACTTCCTTCAAGGTACTCGAATTTCTTTCCCTTTACGGCGTTTTATAGTGAGGAATACGTCGGGCCCCACTTGTCACATGAAACTGTTTTATCTAGACCTAGATTGTGATTCTGCGATCTGAAGATATGGGTATTTTACCAGAATTATTACAATGAGCGATCGTCTCGTCGCCATCCTCCATAGCTGGTTGGCGGAGCCTTTCCATCGCTTGGAGGATCGCTCATATCCTCGCGAGGCTCTCATTCCACCCCAAAT
>JBOFTL010000282.1:0-2851 GCA_051652045.1 Microcoleus sp.
AGATTTAATCTCGACTCGCGTTGAGAGTCAGAGATGCTGACATATGGCTGTCGGCGCGCGTAGGTGAATAGTTTCTCGTTATCCGGAGTGAAAATGCCGTGAAGAGTGTGCACTGTCGGAGTTTTGACGAGGTTGGCATAGGGCAAAGCCGCGCAGCCCATGTGAGAGTGAATGATGTCAAATTCGGCTGCTTTTTCGTAAACCCGACTGAGTTGCAGCATTTCGTAGATGCCGTATTCTTTAACTTCTTTGTCTAAACGCAGTGCTTGCGGGTGAACTGATTCCAGTTTCGCAAGACTGATTGAATCCCCTGATGCGAAAAGCGTTACTTCGTGGCCTCGCCTTACCAGTTCGTCGCACAGCAGTCCGACTACTAATTCAATGCCGCCATAAGCAGGAGGCGGAACTCGTTCCCACAGTGGTGCTACCTGAGCAATACGCATACAAAATCCCTGTCGAAAGTGCTGAAAAATTGAACTTTCAGAGCTCTGGCTGGCTAATCTTAATATTAATAAAAGTAGCTGCTTCAGTGCTTATGTAGATTTAATAAAAAATTAATAATTTTGTAAATACTTCTGATGTAGTGAAAACCGAACCGAAATTCTTCGGTTTTTACTACAAATTGCGAGACTGCTTTTTAATTTAACTGATATCTCCGAAGGCAGAAGTCAGAAGGCAGAAGTTAGAGGGACTCATAGTAACGCTTTGGGCGATCTCAAATGTCTTGGGCCGTCGGGCGCGGTTGCTATATATTTAGAAGAAAGTGAGTTTGTAGTGAGGACTTAAGTTCTCAATTTCAGAGGACTGAAGTCCTCACTACAAACCTTTTTAGTAAGGTGCGCAGTGGACACCCAACAAATAGATTCTGTGCGTATTTTCTGATTCAATGAAAATTTCATTTAGTTATCAATTTAAATCATAAAAAATGCGACATCCATCGATTTTTATCGACTCCAATACCTGCGCCAATGGAACAAATTCTCCCATAAGTTTTGCAAAAAAGTATTGCTGCGAAAGCGCTGTAATTGCCAATTAATCGCTGTCAAACCGTTAATTTCCGAAAAAGTCGGCCAAATAAAAGGCAGTTCTGCAATTTCTTCAACTTTCATCCCCTGACGCACGGCTAAAGCGATCGCATGAATCAATTCAGCAGCCTGCGACCCTACAATACTCGCTCCCAAAATCTCCCCATTCCTGCGTCCGACAATCTTGCAAAAACCAATCATTTCTCCAGAAACTTGAGCCTTTTCAATATTTTTAAAATATTCTGTAGCAACAATGATATCATCACCAAACCTGCGCCGTGCTTGCGCTTCATTCCAACCAACCCTAGCTAACTGCGGCTCCGAAAAAATTGCCCAAGGAATCCCTCGATAATCAATTTTAAATCTCGGAAAAAACACAGCATTCTTTACCGCAACTAAAGCCTCAAAATTACCGATGTGAGGGAAAGGATAACCGCCAGCAACATCACCGCAAGCGTAAATTTTGGGATTAGTCGTTTGCAGCTTGTCATTTAAAATCAAGCCTTGCTTGTTGAATTTAACACCAACCGCTTCGAGATTCAAATAAGCAAAATTATGTCGGCTGCCCGCTGCTAAAAAAATCTCCCCAGCTTCGATCGCCCTTGGGCCAGCTTGAATCCATTTTTTACCATCAATAACCCTCGCTTGAGTCACCTCAGTATCAGTTAAAATGCGAATTCCTTCAGCTTCCATTGCAGCTTGAATCAAACCGGCTGCATCCGCATCTTCTTTCATTAAAATGCGAGAACTCTTGACGACAACAGTAACCGCAACTCCCAGGCGAGAAAAAGTCTGAGCGATTTCAATACCGCTGGGATCTCCACCGAGAACCACCAAACTTTCCGGTAACTGTTTGAGCTGAGCTAATTGCCCGAGAGTTTCTGCGGTAAAATAACCAACAGATGAAAGTCCTTCAATGTTGGGAATTGCCGATCGACTCGGACAAGCCAGCAAATAACAGAGCGATCGCAATTTTCGCCCGCCAACAGCAAAAACTAAATTCGGTCGATCGATAAACTCACCGCTGCCAAAAATTACATCAACACCGCGAGCAGCTAAAATATCGAGAGAATTAATTCGATCGAGATTAGCAACAACAGCATCAGCCCACTGAAAAACTCCATCGAACCGCAATTGTGGTGGCAGCGACGAACTGTTAGTTTCCCACTGTATGCCGAACCGCTGCTGGCTAATTTGGTGAGCAAAACGACCGCTTTGGCTCAAAATTTGGCTGTATTTCAAACCAAGTTCGATCGAGCCTTTCCCCGCAACAGGCAAATCTTGCAAATTATTTAAAGGTTCTACCAAAGCCACCCTAGCCTGGAGAGAACTAGCAGTTAAAGCAGCATACCGTCCGGCAGAAGTACCGCCAATAATTACTAAATCGTAGTCAAGCATATAGTTGAGAGTTGAGAGTTGAGAGTTGACCAATTACCAATTACCAATTACCAATTACCAATTACCAATTATTAATTACCAATTACCAATTACCGATTACCAATTACTAATTCTTAATTCTTAAATCTAAAATCTAAAATAGATTGAATTGCACCAATCAGTCGCAAATTATCAGCGCTTTCGCGCACGGCAACCCGAAAAAAGCGATCGCCCAACTGCGGAAAACTCAAACAATCTCGAATTAAAATTCGGTGTTTTTGCAACAAACTTTTTTGCAGTTGAGTAACCGACACGGATGACTCAACCAACAAAAAATTAGCCGCACCCAGAAACGGGCACAAACCGGGCAAATTAGCCAAACCCTCAAACAACTCGCGGCGAGCTCCAGGCAGCCAATCCCAGGTTTGCCTCTCAAAAGCGGTATCCCG
>JBOFTL010000283.1:0-3498 GCA_051652045.1 Microcoleus sp.
ATCGTCAGTGTCGCGCCATTATTGATCGTCACAGTTTCGCCCGCCAGAAGTCCTGTCAGCGAGTCGAAATTGGTGTTGGCGGTGATTGTCTGGTTGGCCATGATTAGTCTTGACGATCGGGGGCTACTGACATCTCTACGGATTATTCCCGCCTTAAGAATTTCAGTACTTCACTTTTCTGGTATAGAATCAAGGTATTGATATTTTGCAGTCGAAACGATTTCGGGCATTACCACCGTGACCGATCTGCGAAATGCTAGCGAATCAGGAAGGCATTGGAGTACAATAACTGACAATTGAGGTACGAGCGAGTTCAGCGAATGACTCGCTTTTTTGTTGGGAAATTCAATCTTTGTCTTGGCTCTCGTCTTGACCTTTGTTCAACACGATCGTTGTCGCCCCCGTCCCTACGATCGCCACCATGAGTTTAGCAACTAAGTCGATGTAGTCTTCCTGCTTTGAGGAATCTGCGCCCAGTCCCACCACCAGAATTAAAAGGCCAACACACAAGCCTTTGATGAAAGCGTCCTGCCTGCGATTTACCCGTTCGACCCGCTTGACAAATCGATCGAACAACTCCCTCTGCTCAGCTTGCCCAGTCCGAATCTCAGAAATATCTTGCGACACCTTTTGCCGCCAGTAGTCGTCAAAACTGTCGGTCTCTCTGCTGTAGAGCTGAGGCCGATCGCATTCGGCCTCACAGACAATCCGCGCCAAAAGTCCATTTTGCGGCGGCAAAAGGTCAGCGTAGTCCCCAACAGCCACGAGATCGACCCTGACTATGCGATCGCGGGCAGCGTCAAAAACGCCGTCAACTGGCGGCTTAAAAATCCCGTTGTTGGACGGCTTGTAGGTATTTCCGGTGAGACCGCCGTCAACTACAGTCCAGTGGCCTTCACGCCGGGAAACCGTTGCGTGAAGTCGAGAGATCGACAGCCCGCCCACTATCGGAACGATATCATTGTGGCCACCTCGCCCGATCGTGAATTCGTCGGTGTGCGGACAGGCAAAAGCGATTACCTCCTTGCCGCCCTCCTGCTGTTTGAAGATGAGGCACAAGGGCGCGTTATCGACGTTATCGACGCTATCGATGCTATCTTTTTCGATCCCACTATCTCCAGTCATCGATCCGACCCCACTTCGTTTTCCACCAATGGCGGGTTGATTTACGCCGATCGCGATTCCGGTACGGTTGATCAAGAATCACGATCGCTCTCGCCAGCAAACTTTTAAGCCCTGTCTTTGCCATGGTTCCCACCTTGCACTTCTGCTAAAGTTCCCACTAGTACACTCGCGAATTGACAACACTTTGCAATTCTGGTAGAATATCAATACATTGGACTACTTGTGAAAATGGAAGAACTACTCACACAGATATTAGACGAGTTGCGATCGCAGTCAACCCGATCGCAATCAAAGGCAATGATGGGCTTTAGCGACCCACCCAAGGTTCGCTATGTCTATGCCAATCGCCAATACCCTGACTGTCTTTGGTACTTTTGGGATGGGGAGAAAAAAGTGCATGAGCCGATCGAGCATCATGCGCTGACTGGCATTGTCGAAAAGATTGAAATTGAGGAAAAAGAATTTCGAGGAAAGCCCGATCGCAAGGTGAATATCCGAGTGCGAGCCGATCGCACTTATGTTATTCAGTCTGGCACCGAGACGATGTTCGCTAAAGGATTGATCTATACGCTATCAAAGCTTCCAGCGGAGGCTTTTGCGCAGCCGATCATGATTGCGGTTGAGTCGGGAGACACAGATCAGGTTCTGTTCTGTCGAGTCTACAATCCCGCCACAGGCAAGCTTGTATTCGCGCCTTATGGCGACGACGTGGACTGGAAGACGGTTTTTGGTAAAGCGATCGGCAAGGTTGATCAAGCTCATTCCGTCTAACTGTAGAGTCGAGGAAACCATGAATAGTTTTATTGCGATCGTTAAGCTGGCGCATTTAGGCGAGATGCATCACACCGCAAGTGATCAGGCTGCTGCCATCAAGGTTCAGCTTGAGTTGCTGGCTAAATATGGCGATCATCAGCCATTCTCTATTGATGGGATCGCCTGGGGAAAGGCAGCGGAAAAAGTTGCCACATTTCCCCAAGGTGCCGTCCTGCTGGTGTCGGGTCAGATCAACATGATCAAGACTGAGAAGGACGGAGTGAAAGGGACGATCGCGTCTCTAAAAATCTCCGAAGTGGTCACGGAGTTGCCTAGCTTGACTCCATTCAATCAGGTTGCAATCCTGGGTAACGCTGGACAGGATTGCGAGTCTCACTATTTTGAGAGCGGAAATAACAAGTCCGCCTTCACATTGGCGGTGCGCCGCAGCAAAGAAGAGACTGATTGGTTTGCTATCCAAGTGTGGGGCAAGCTTGCTGAAATTGCAGGACAGTATGTGGCCAAAGGGACAAGAGTCGGCGTGATTGGCCATCTCAATCTTGAGACTTGGACTGACAGGGCGACGGGGGAACTCCGATCGAAGCCTGTGGTCGTAGGCGATCGCATTGAACTGGCGGGGAAAAAGCAAGACGATCGATCCAGCGATCAAGGCTCACCCGATCGAGTGAAAGCGCCATCCCGATCGTACCCTGCACAGTCGCACCAAAGACAGGTGAGGGCACCTAGTCAATCTGCCGCCAGTGTTGCTGATTTTGCTGATTTTACTGACATTCCGTTTTAACCCTCCTTCAACATCCGATCGCAAATACGATCGGATGTTGAATGCAACAGAGGTATTTCTATGAAGATTTACGTTGCAGATGGACTAAGCGCCGCCGACTATTTCCGAGCTGTATACCCAGACCTGCCGCCGTGGTGGGATGTTTATAGCTTTGAAGAGTTGACTTGCGGGTCAGTGGAGTTTGAGGGTGCGGTGCCAAGACTGATTAGCGGGAAGATCTCTTTCTCAGAGAAAAAACACAATCGAATATTTGTTCTAAGTCGATCGGATCTTGAAAACATCAAGCTTCCGCAGGGTGATTCGCTGCAATTGGAACTAGCGCTGGGATAGCATGATCCAGGAATGGTGCAAGGGATGGAGGTAGACTCATGGCAGAGCGATCGTACTTGTTTTGGCACGTTGAACAACTGACAGGCGAAAGCGTTGAAACAGCCGCCGATGCCAAGGCTGCACTTGGACTGGATTCAACGACGGCGATCGGCAAAATTGAAGCACTGGACACTGCGATCGCTGATTGGATGAAAGCTAACCTGCCAGAAACCAATCGTGGATCGATCGCGACTCAACTGGAGCGATGCCCGATCTGCTGTCGATCGATGGACTACTGCCCTCACTTCTTAGCGGTGGATGAGGCGAGAACGGACGAAAGCGGGTACCCTGCGCTGGGAAAGGATCCAGTGAGGGAGGTGAGGAATCTAGCCCGACGCTTCAGGTGAAATCGCAGATAATCCTAGTACTGCGTTATCAACAAGTCTAGGAGGTTCCGAGCTGCCGTTATGAGCGTTTCCGTCGAACCCCGTCAGGACGAGATGCAGTGG
>JBOFTL010000284.1:0-4999 GCA_051652045.1 Microcoleus sp.
ATAGGTAAAGTCTCCAACTTACCATCTTTCACAGCAGGCGGATCTGCATCAAATACTTCATGAATTGTCACCAAATCTGATTTGCCTTTGACTCGAACGCGCCCGATATTTCGGATTGCATATTTCGGTTTTTCATTTACATTTAACTTCAAAAAAGTATTTTGAGTGATTAGCATCGACACGCCGTAACTTTTCGTCAAGCTTTCCACTCGGGAGGCTAAATTTACTGCATCGCTAATCACTGTACTGTCCATCCTTGTAGTGCCCCCAACTGTTCCCAGCATTAGGATACCCGTATTAATTCCGATTCCAATTTTGATCGGTGCAAAACCATCGTTAATGCGGCGTTGATTGTATCCTTCAAGACGTTGCAGCATTGTAATTCCCGCATCTACGGCATCGCTGGCATTATAACCAAACAAAGCCATAATTGCATCGCCAATGTATTTATCAATAAAACCATTATTTTCAATAATAGTTGGCTCCATGCGACTCAAATAAGAATTAATAAACTTGAAATTATCTTCCGGTGTCATGCTTTCCGAAAGATTAGTAAAATCCCGAATATCAGAAAACAAAACAGACATTTCCTTTTCCACGCTGTCGCCGAGTTTAACATCAACTAAGCTTTCGCGACTTAACAGCGAGACAAATTCATTCGGTACGAAGCGTTTGGCAGCATTGGTGAATTTTGATTGCAATTCTAAAGCTAATTCTAACTCCCGATTCACTCGACGCAATTCAGCATTTTGTGCTGCTAGTTGTTTGTCCAGAGTATAGCTGTGGACGGCTTCGGTCACAGTCAATTTCAAGTCTTCGGTTTGCCAAGGCTTGCCAATATAGCGGTAGAGTTTGGCGTGTTTGATCGCACTACCGACAGCTTCTATTGTCGCCTGTCCCGTCAGCATTACTTTCAGAGTTTTGGGAGATATTTCGTGTACCCGTTTTAATAATTCATCTCCTTTCATATCAGGCATCACGTAGTCGGAGATAATTAAGGGAATCTCATCTCCGTCTTCTATCAATTCGGCAACTAACTCTAAAGCATCCTCGCCTCCTTCCGCAATTTCAATCCGGTAAGTATTGCCTAAAGCATCTTTTAATTCAGCTTTGAGGCTTTTCAAAACCGTGGTTTCGTCATCGACGCAAATGATTACTTGTTTGCTCATAGCGATAAAGCTGTTTTAATGGTTTCGATTAACTCTTCTTCCGACCAAGGTTTGTGCAAGCAGCGGTGCAAATCTGCTTCATCAAAAGCTCTTTGAACTGCTTCTTCATCTGCTTGACCTGTCAGCATAACTTTAACTATTTTCGGAAACTTTTCATGGACGCGAATTAGGAATTCGTCTCCTTTCATTCCCGGCATCAGCCAATCAGAAACTATCAAAATTATTGCTGTATCTTCGTCATTAAGTTCATCTATTAATTCTAACGCATCGGCAGGATTCTCCGCTAATTCATAAATGTAAGTATTGCCAAAAGCTGATTTGAGTTGAGTTTTAAGACTTTTTAAAACTACTTTTTCGTCGTCAACGCACAGGATAATCGGTTTAGACATTGTTGTTTTTCCTGAGTGATAGTTGGTTGCTTGCTTTTAATTATATCCTCTTTAAAGAGAACTCGCATTTCCTCCAGGGTTGCCCGTAAAAACACGCACAAAATCAATTGCACGATCGTCCATACGGGCAATGCTTACTTACTTAGATTATCCGGGATTGACGGGCAGGATAACGGTAAAAGTGGTTTTGCCGGGAACCGATGCGACTTCCATTTTACCGCGATGTTTTTCAATAATTTTTCTGACAATATCCAATCCCAAGCCCGTGCCTTCGCCTGGGGGTTTAGTGGTAAAGAAAGGCTCGAATATCTTGGACATAATTTCTGGAGGAATACCTTTACCGCTGTCCGTGACTGCAACTTTAATCAGGTTGTTTTCTTGGCAAACATCAAGGGTTAACGTGCCTTTGTTATCCATTGCTTGCAGGGCATTATGGATTAGATTAGTCCATACCTGATTTAGCTGATCTGGGTAGCAAAGAATTGGTTCGATTTTTTGGAAGTTGCGGAATACTTCTACTCCGTGTTTGAGGTTGTTTTGATACAGAGTGAGTACGGTTTCTATGCCGTCAATGATATCTGATTGAATCATGACTTCAGAGGAATCGTAACGGGCATAATTTTTCAGGGCAAATACGACTTTTGAGGCTCGATCGGTCGCAGTATTAATTGTTTGAGTTCCTCGCTGAATTTCTGATAGTTTGTAAGCCATGTCTAAGATTAAATCTCGCTCGGTTTTTTGCAGCAGAGGTACGAACTCATCGGCTTCGTAAATCCCCATGTCTACTAATGTATCGGCGATATCATCAGCTTCGTCAATGTTTTCATCTTCGAGTTGAGCGATTAAATTCCGCTTTAATTTTCTTTCTTCTTTTGCTGTCAAAGTTGTATCTTTTTCCAGCGATTTGTTGAGTAACAAGAAGAAAAGATCGGCTTCTTCAGGAGAAAATAATTGAAAAAGTGCGGGCAAGTTCGAGAGGGTTTGACCTAAGAATTTGCTGGTATTGCCAGCACTCGATCGAATCGCACCCAAGGGAGTATTCAGTTCGTGGGCAACTCCGGCTACTAATTGTCCTAACGCTGCCATTTTTTCGGATTGAACTAACTCTTGTTGAGTTGTTTGTAGGTGATCTAATGCCGTTCTGAGTTCTTGGGTTCTTTCAGTAACTTGAATTTCTAGAGTGCGGTTGTATTCAGCTACTAATTTTTCGGATTCTTTGCGTTGGGTAATATCAGCAAAAGCTGCGATCGCATAATTTACTTTGCCTTTGTCGTCGTAAATAGGCGTTCCCCAAACTTCGATCGGAATCGTCCTGTTTGAGTGGTGAATTTCTATATCGTCAGCGTTAACGCTTGCCCCTTGAAAAGCACGCAGGATTGGGTCTTTTTCTTTAGGATAAATTTCATCACTTCCTGCTAGGTAGATATGATATACATCTTTGATTTCTTCAGAATCGATACCGCCAACTATGTCTTGACCGAGCAAGGATTGAGCGCGAGAATTAACAAAATAAGGTTTGCCATTAGGTTCTGCTACAAATATCCCTACCGGTACAGCTTCTAAAATTTGGTTGAGTCGGCTTTTACTTTCAGATAATTCGGCGTTCAAACTTTGCATTCCCTCAAAAGATAATTGCAATTGTTCTGCCATGCTTTGAAATGAGTTAGCGAGTTCTCCGACTTCATCATTGCGGTTAATTGCTACAGTTTTCCCCCACTGACCTTTAGTAATATTTTTAGCTGCTTCATTCAAGTGTAAAATTGGTTGCGTTACCCATCTAGCTGTCAGTACGCCAACAATTATCGCTCCAGCCAAGGCGGCAATACACAGCAAAATTGTCGTGCGATTGTTAGCATTAATTTGTTGCAAGAAATCTGATTCGGGAACAATTACTACAATCAGCCAGTCCAAACCTTTACCGTCTTGGAATGGAGTAACCTGCATGAATTGTAACTGGTCTTGGATTTTAAAGCTAAGCTGTTGGGTTTCCTGAATGTTGTTGAGATTGCCAAAGCGTTCTTGCAGGTATTTAGTCGTGAGGCTGATGGCAGAATTTTGGCTGGCAATTGCTGCAATTCTTTCTGTCTCTTCACCTTTAATTAAATATACCGGATCTTTAGTTGACGTGGTAATTAAATCGCCCGATCGCTCGATAATAAATGTCTGGCCGGACTTACCAATTTTTAACTGTTGCAGGAACTCATTAACTCGCGAGAACAACAAATCTGTCCCGAAAATTGCCTGCAATTCCCCCACTTCATTGTATAAAGGTTGCGCCGCCGTAATCCCCAATCCTTTGCTAGTAAAGTCGGCATAAATTTTGCTCCAAGTTGCTTTTTTGGCATCTTTTGCTGCGGTGTACCAGGGACGGACTCGCGGGTCAAATTTAGGTTTTGTTTTAACAAAGTTAGTAGGTTCGCCTTGGTTGTTGGCAGCATAATAATTCATGTTACCATCTGTCAGTTCGGTACGTTCTTGTAATAAAAAAGTACCGTCATTATTGCGCCTCGCTGCAATAAAATCTCCCCCCGGAGTAGCAACATACGTAACGCTTACTGTATCAAAAGTTTGCAGTTGCTTCCAAAAGTGGCGCTGGATTCTCGCCGGAGTATCCTGCGAGGTGAGATCCCCCAGTTCAAAAGCATTAGCTTTAACTTGATTTAATTGGTGGGGAAACATCATGTATGCTTGCACTCGTTCGGAGATGCGATCGCTGATTTCTTGCCTTAATTTAGTAGCGACATCGTTAACCGCTTGCTGTCCGTTACGAAACGATAAATACCCGACGATTCCCACTGTGGCAACAATTTGCACGACGAAAGGAACTACTAAAACTGTTCGCAACGGGAGCGATCGAACTGTATTTTTAGCTGACTTTTTAGCTGGCTTAGTAGGTTTTAAAAATTTGATGTTTGAGGGAGTAGTCATACTGAAAACAACTTCTTGTTGAGGAAATATGGTGTTGATTTAGTTAGTTGCACCCCAACAAGCGATCGATGGATGATTTAGAGTTGAGAGTTGAGAGTTGAGAGTTGATAATTGGTAGTCGATCGATTGGTAGGGGTGGTGCCCCCATGCCCGCCCTCATAATTAAGAGTTGAGAGTTGAGAGTTGAGAGTCGATCGATTGACAGTTGAATTGATAGTTGAGATCGAGTGCGATCGAGCGCACTACAAACCCTATAAATCGCTGGAAAACAGCGATCGCGCGATCGCTTACTCCTCTATTGACTGTATTACAACTACTGGTTTAGATGGATGACACCCACCTCAAAAAATTAGCAGCCCCGTCGCAAGCATCACCATACTGTAATTACTTTTACAACAAAATAGAGCGACCGTCCGGATTGTTGTGAAAATTTTTGCAGTTGTTAACTCGCGCATTCTGCCCCTGCACCCACTTTCCGAAGGCCCGCCACAGGAAAAACATTACCCTTTCACC
>JBOFTL010000285.1:0-4386 GCA_051652045.1 Microcoleus sp.
CTTCATAATACTCAAGTTTGAGTGCCATGATGTCAATACCCTTGGCCTCCTTGGGTTTGACCGTAATTGCTTCCTGCTGCTGTGGCTCAACCCGCCCCCGAAACTCAACGACATTATTTTTGTTGATTGACTCACCGGATGCCGCCTGTTCTAACGCGATCGCTTTAACTTCTGCATTTTTGGCATGGGCAATCTCATAGAGGGCACCGATCGTGAACTTGTCGATCAAATCCTCGTCATCACCTCCCCAATATGCCGCAATTTCCTCAAGCCGAGAAGCCATTATTTTGGTTATCCCAAAATTTTGATTGGCCCAATCCGCATAGTGCTTGGCGGCAGTTTTTTCAAATCCTGCATGAGCTTGAAATATCAACCTTCTTGCTTCAATCAATCGTTTCCCGATCGCTACATCACAGCGCGATCTAAAATCGTTAATCTTCTTAATATCAGAAGTTATTTGTTCACCGATCGAGGCATTGTCACCAAAAATTAGAGAGAGTTGCATGATGGTTCCGGGGGATTATATGGCGTTATCCAGGACTCGGTTATACTCAGCAAGTACCTGCTTGATTCCCATTTTATATCGATTTTCTACGACGACAATATCGAGCTTTAATCGTTTGGCCGTCGAAGCCAGTTTCTCGGCTAATGGAATGTCTGCGGACTGACGAATAGCTACGTCTAAAATCACCTCTAAAACTTTTGGGGTTAATCTTTGTTGACAGCCAGCCCCGGTTAAAGCACTCAAACATTCAGCTAGATTTTCCGGAGTTGCGCCATCATGCTGCTCGTCTAACTGATAGATTCCTGCCCCGCTTTTAAGCTCAGAAAGTTCTCGCCAAGATTCTTCCGTAAAGACTTTTCTTCCATGTTTATCTTCTAAGTTAAGGGCGATCAAAGTCATCGAAACATTGGGGCAGGTTCGCATCGCTTTCCTGTGTGCCGCCACAACTTTCTCGTAGTTGTCGTGGTCAGTCCTACTAATTTTCGGCCTTACTCCCCACTGCTTTCTCACAAAGTGGGTCATCTCTCCTCTGATAAAAAACAGGGCATAACTACTAAACGCTGTCTTCTTTGCCGGGTCAAAGTTCTCGATCGCTCGGATTAGCCCCAACGCCCCCAATTGTTCAAGGTCTGCTCTATCTTCTGGGGTGCGATCGTCTAATTGTTCGGCTACACGCTTGATTAATCGTGAATTAATCGTAGCTAATCGATTACGATAGTAAATCGCCTTGCTATGGGTCGCGCCAAATTCGGCCACCGTAGATCGGTACAGCGGGAATAATTCGGCATTCAACCTCAAGATTTCCTCGATCGGGAGATTTTGTAGCTCGGTGGCGGTTAGTCTAGGCACGATGGTTCAACGTTTCACGATCGACACGCAATTATGCCCGAGGTTAGAGAATGTATTTAAAAATCGAGTATGGGTCAAAAGAATCCCCGATCGTTGCCACGGCCAAAGTCAAATCGACTTGGCAGAATAGCCAATGCAGCAGGATTGAGCTTGAAATGCTTGGCGGGTTAGCGCTCGTGACCTTGCTCGATGGGCTAACCGAAGGTGTGGCACACTTGGCGCTGGACGATCAAACCTTCATCGTGTATTCAGTTGAGCCGATGCCATCGATCGAGACTGAAGTGCTATCGATTCTTTCTCGATGGTTTGAGGAGCCAGCGCAACCCATGAATATTAAGCCTGTGTTACGGGAACCAGTCACGACGGGGTGGGACTAGATGCCAGCCAGCTACATTGCCATGACATTGGGTGGATTTTCCGTGCAGCTAGACCGGTTCGCGAGATACAGCCGCACCGATGTTGGTGGCGGGCAGACTGCCTATTCTCTTATTGGGACACCGATCGACCGTGGGCCACAATATGAGTTGCCGCAATTATGGGAAATCGAAACGGTCCTAACCCTGACTCAGTACGACAATCTAACTGCAATGTATCACGAGCAGGAAAAACGCCGCCGAACTCTACAGCCCTACGCAATCACCTTACAAGACACGGTTAAGCCATACACCGAGTCCAACACGGCAGCAACCCGCAAGCTGGCTACAGGCGCGACAACTGAAGCGATCGGAACTGGTGGTATAAAATACTACGCTGAATGGACAGCCAGGATACTGACCTTGGATATTTCCCCGATCGGGGATAGATGGCACCCCTATCAATGCACCATGTCGATGTCGGAACTCGATCGGGTTCTACCTTGAGTTCTCGTGTTGGTCGGCCAGATCCCTCCATCTTTTGGCATCTGGTGTGTCAGAGAACATGGCGCTGAAAGCTGGAATTAGTACGACAAGGCCGACAATCACAAAGACAACGGCGGCAACAATCTCGATTTTTGTGTGTTTCTTTTTCACAGGAACTGCCAAAACAACTTCGGGCATAGTAGCCTAATCGCTATCTTTGTGTCCATATGGCAACCACGATCGGTTCCTTAGTTTTCCAAACTCGCTTAGACAAATCCGGACTGACAAACGGGCTGAAAGAATTGTCGGGGATGCGGGCAGCCGTAGGGGTTGACATAGGCTTTGACGATCGCAGCCTCAACAAAGTCCGATCTCAGTTAGCCAATGCCAATCTAGATCTGAAGGTTACGGCGGACGATCGCGCATTGGTTGACCTAGAGCGTAGCCTTGATAGAACGGTCGCGGCCTACGATCGGGCACAACAGCGGCTCAATGGTTCCCCGCTGACACTCAAGGTTGACCTACGTGAATTGGAGAAGCTAGAGCAGGCGACGGGGCGATTGAAGGATGTGGCGATTAATGCAAAAGTTCGTGTCGATCGAACTGAGTTTGACGCAGTCAAGGATAAAACGGTTGAAGTTAAGTCCAGAGTAAGCGTTGATCGTTCTGGCTATGACGCTATCAAGGATAAAACGGTAGAGATCAAAACTACTGGTCTTAATACCGGCAAACTATCGAAAGACATCGAAAATGCGATCGGGGGCGCTGTCTCCGATGGGTTCAAAGCCGCAAAATCCTTCGACCTGATTGGGGTGATTGCAACTCCATTCAAGGCAGCTTTTGGTGTTATTGAATCCATCGGTAGCGCCGTTATTGGGGGAATAGTCAGGAATATTTCTAAGGGCCTGGGGCGTGGTGTTTCTTCATCGTTGGAGGGTTCGATTGGAGAAACTCTCGGTAAATTTGGGCCATTGGGTGAGCAGGCTGGGAATAAAATTGCTGATGCAATGTTTGGCCGTTTCAAGAAAGAAATCGATTCAATTAATCGAGTCATTGATCAGCAAATTGAAAATCTAGGTAAGAAAAAAGTCCCTTCGTCACAACCAAAAAAAGCTGGAGCTGATGCCAAAACGACTGAAAAAATCAAGGTTGAATTTGACTCTTCTGACTACGATCGGATGCGTGAAAGAATTGAATCGATGAACCTTGGGTTAGTCATCAAAGTTGATGACAGTCGATTGTTTGACCTGAATAAGCATCTATCTCTGAAGGAAGACCACTTCGATCGGGTTCAGCGCAAGTTCAATAAACCGATCAAGCCTGTTGTCGATGTCAGCGCTACTGAGTCGCTGAAGCAGGTGGAAGATTCACTGGAATCAATTAAAGCGTCTGTCAAATCTGCTTCTGGATCAGTTGGCATTAATGCACGGATTAATGTAGACAGATCGGCGCTTGACGCTGTGACAGGGAAGGATGTTGAAATCAAGACAAAGGCGGCTACAGGACAGGGCAGCTTAATTGATACTACTAAATTATCAGAAGATTTATCTGGTTCGATCGGGGGTGCAATCTCCGAGGGTTTTAAATCGGCAAAGTCCGGCAATCTAATTGGATTGATCACCGCGCCAATTAAAGGACTGTTGGGCGTGCTAGCCGCGATCGGGGGGACTGTTGGTAGCGGCTTAGTGCTTGGTCTTACCCAGGAAGTGACAAAAGGCTTAGGCAAGGGCTTGGGTAATGCGCTAGAAGGGGCAATTGCTCCAGCATTCGGCAGCTCCGAGCTGTTGGCCGAAAAAGCAGGTGGTAGTTTGGCAGGCGCGATCGTGGCAGGCTTCAAGTCTGAAATTGCCGCGCTGAATGGGTTGATTGATCAGCAGATCGAGAAGATAGGTAATGCAAAAGACAGGTCGGAAACTCGCCGCACCGTTGAAAATATTAGGAAAATCCCTACTTCGGTATCTGACGCGGCAAAGGATGCTATCGGTTCTGGCGAAATAGTAAGAGCGCAAATCCTAGGGCAGGGGCAAAAGGCAGCAACTCGCAGGTCTGAAAATCAAATCGTAAACCTTCAAGCAGATGAACAGGCTGAAAGGCTAGAAATTGCTGAACGCAAATCTGCGCCTATTAGAGAAGCTAAACGTCAGCAACTTAAATCTCAATTTCAACAAGTAACTAAAGACGCGGAAGTCGCAC
>JBOFTL010000286.1:0-4706 GCA_051652045.1 Microcoleus sp.
GTCAATTCAGATCCCAAATCGGAGGGTAATTTCGATATTATCTGGGACGGTTTAGTAATGGATATTACTGAATTAAAACAGGCACAAGCAGAGCGCGATCGCTTCTTTACTATCTCCCTTGACTTGCTGTGCACTATCAGTTTCGACGGTTATTTCAAACGCTTAAACCCCGCTTGGTCAACAGCACTAGGCTACAGCATTGCCGAATTGCTTGCTAAACCGATGATTGAATTTATTCATCCAGACGATCGAGAATCCACCATAGCAGAAGGTCAAAAATTAACCGCCGGTACTACTATTTTCTATTTTGAAAACCGCTATCTCTGCAAAGACGGTTCCTACAAATGGCTGTTGTGGACTGCCTCACCATTTGCTGAAGAAGGTTTAGTTTATGCAGTCGGCCGCGACATTACGTCCCGCAAACAAGCAGAATTAGCACTTCAGAGGCAAGCCGCAGCAATGGCTGTCGCTTACGACGGCATCGCCATCTTTAACGCCACTCAAAAATATATATATGCCAATGACGCTTATCTTAAAATGTACGGCTTTAAAAATGCCAGCGAATTGTTAGGAAAAAGCTGGAAAATCCTCTACCAAGATTCAAAAATCAAACAATTCGATCGAGAAATTCTCTCGGCACTCCGACAAAAAGGGTACTGCCATACAGAAGTCACAGGCTATCGCAACAACGGAACTCAATTCCATCAAGAACTTTCCCTGACAGCTACTGATACTGGAGAAATAATTTCCATAGTCCGCGATATCAGTCAGCGCAAAGAAGCAGAATTAGCCCTGCACGCAAGCCAGCGTCGCTACCGAATTTTAGCAGAAGTTTCTCCAGTTTGTATATTTCACAGTGACGCATTTGGTAATTGCTTGTATGTCAATCAGCGGTGGACTGAAATTACCGGACTGCATCCAGATATAGCAGCAAAAAATGGCTGGTTGGAGGCAATCCATCCTGAAGATGCGGAACGAGTTAAAAATGAATGGTATCAGGCTATAGTTGATAAAGTTCCCTTCAGATCGGAATACCGCTTTCAGCGTCCTGATGGCGCTGTTGTTTGGGCAATAGGTCAAGCAGTAGCAGAATTAGGAGACGGCGGTGAAATTAAAGGCTATGTCGGCACTATTACTGATATTAGCGATCGCAAAAAAGCCGAAGAAGAATTGCGCGAAGCCAGCATTTCTTTGGAAAACGCACTAGAAGGAATTTCGCGACTGGATGCGGCAGGAAATTACATATCTGTCAACAAAGCTTATGCCAGTGCGGCAGGCTACGAACCCAGCGAAATGCTTGGCATGAACTGGCGGCTGACAGTACACCCCGACGATTGCGAAAGACTGGAAGCAGCCTATGAATTGACCCTGCAAACGGGCAAAGTAGAATTAGAAGCCAAAGGATTGCGCAAAAATGGCACTATTTTTCACAAACAAATAGTAATGACAGCAATCCGAACCGCGCCAAATAATTTTACCGGGCATTACTGCTTCATGAAGGATATCAGCGATCGCAAACAAGCAGAATTAGCGCTCTTGCGAGTTACTCAAGCGGTAGAAAGCACCAGTGATGCGATCGGGATTTCCGATTTGCAAGGGCGGTCTATTTATCACAATCAAGCTTTTATCGCGCGCTACGGCTACACGGCATCCGAACTGAATAACTCCGGAGGAATCGCAACAATTTACCCCCAAACGAAAGAGCTTTTAGAAATGTTTAAAACCCTGCGTCAAGGCAAATCTTGGCAAGGAGAAATTAAAATTAAAACCAAAAGTAACGAACTGGTAACTACTTTATTTCGAGCCGACTGCATTAAAGATGAAACTGGCAATTTAATCGGGCTAGTCGGGGTAATTACCGACATCACCGAGCGCAAAAAAGCCGAAACTGCTTTGGTGCAGCAATTAAGGCGAGAGCGACTGGTAGTTGCCATGCTCGATCGCATTCGCTCCTCTCTCAATTTAGAAGAAGTCCTTACCGCCGCTGTCGAACAAGTGCGAAAATTCCTGCAAACTGACCGCACGGTTATTTATCGCTTCAATCCCGATTGGACTGGAACTGTAGTTGTCGAATCCGTCGCCGAAAATTGCAAGCCGCTGCTCGGTTTAAACTGCCAAGATACCTGCTTTACTGAAAGATTTATCGCTCTGTACCAACAAGGTTTAATCCGAGCTATCGCTAATATTTATGACGCAGATTTGAGTGAATGTCACATTAAGTTGTTGGAAGGATTTCAAGTAAAAGCTAATTTAGTAGTTCCTATTTTACAAACACAAGAGAGTATTTCTAGCGCGCGATCGAGCCTAGAAAATCAACTTTGGGGACTCTTAATCGCCCACGACTGTACTGCCTCACGCGAGTGGGATTCCTCAGAAATAGAATCCCTCAGACAATTGTGCGTCCAATTGGCGATCGCGATCCAACAATCAACACTATTTCAACAAGCGCAAACCGAAATTGCCGAACGCAAACAAGCAGAAGCCGCTCTCCAACAAGCCAAAGAATCAGCAGAAACCGCTAACAAGGCAAAAAGCGAATTTCTCGCTAACATGAGCCACGAACTGCGGACGCCTTTAAACGGCGTTTTAGGTTACGCTCAAATCCTCAAAACCGACAAAAACTTAAGCCCCGAACACCAACAAAGTCTCACTAACATTCAACAGTGTGGCAAACACCTGCTAATGTTAATCGAGGATGTATTAGACCTATCTAAAATCGAAGCTAGCAAAATGGAACTCTATCCCGCAGAGTTAAATTTTACCAGCTTTACTAACAGCATTACCGACCTTTTCCAAATGCGCGCCGCCGAAAAAGGCATTACCTTCAGTTACGAACAAGTATCCCCCTTACCTAGCTGCGTCCAAGCCGATGAAAAAAGATTGCGCCAAGTTTTGATCAACTTGCTCAGCAATGCAGTAAAATTTACTGACAGTGGCCGAGTAACTTTCAAAGTCGGCTATGTGGGTGCGGGAGCCTGGAGCCGGAGACAAGGAGACAATTCGGAATTAGCAATTTTGAGTTCTGAATTGAAACATAATTATATGCGATTTTCCCGCAGGTCGAACGCCAATAAAAACTCTCTCAAAATCCGCTTTCAGGTCGAAGATACCGGGACGGGTATCGACAAAAGTAAGCTAGAAGAAATATTTTTGCCCTTCCACCAAGCAGCTACCAATAAGTTTGTTGAAGGCACCGGCCTCGGACTGGCAATCAGTCAAAAACTAGCTAAAATGATGGGCTGTGAAATTTGCGTCAGCAGCACTTTAGGAGCAGGTAGCACTTTCTGGATGGATTTAGAAGTACCCGCAGTTAAACCCTACTCAGAAGTTGTTCCTTTGCAGGAAAAACCCTGGGTGGTAGGTTTTACCGGAGACAAGCGCAAAGTGCTGATCGCTGACGACGATCTAGTAAATCGCTCGATGCTGTACACTCTCCTCGCTCGTTTGGGATTTGAAGTGGCTCAGGCCCAAGATGGTGGGGAATGTCTCCGCAAAGCACTTGAATTCAAACCAGACGCGATTTTAATCGATTTGCTGATGCCTGTCATGGACGGCTTAGAAACCGCGAGGCGATTGCGACAGTTACCTCAATTAAAAGATGTGGTATTAATTGCTCTTTCAGCCAGTGTTTTTGAAAGCACGCAGCAAGAAAGCATTCTCGCAGGGTGCGATCGTTTTGTTCCCAAACCCATTGAAGCAAATCAATTTTTGGATCTGTTGCGATCGCACTTGGAATTAGAATGGATTTATGAAGAATATTCGGAAACTCAACAGCAGAAACATTCAACTTTAACACCAGCAGCAAATTTTCCTGCTTATTCTTCTTTGTTACCTCGTGCTGCTGAGTCGGTAGCAACCTTGTTGAAACTCGCAGCAATGGGCGATATTGAAGGCGTGAGCGAGGAAACAGTTAAAATAGAAAAATTAGAACCCAAATTAATGTCTCTAGTGACGCGAGTTCGCCAACTTACCAAAGGATTTCAACTCAAACAAATTCGCAATCTTTTACAACAATATATTGATGGTAGTTGATAGTTAAGAGTTGAGAGTTGATAGTCGATAGTCGATAATCGATCGAAGGTTGACTGTCGTTCTCAAATATGTTATCGATCGGGGTGAATGTGTTCGACTTCTAAAGGCCTTACTGCGGGCATCAGTCCCACACCAAAAATGCAGAAGACAGAATTTTTGTAAACTCTGCCTTCCGAGCAATACTTTGGATTTAATTCAAGCTGTCTGTTAGCCTAATGCGTAGGCGGATTGCAGCGCCCACCAGAGCAGAAAGCCAATTCCGCCTGCAATGACGATCGCAGAAATGGCGATCGCAGCAGGGCTGTCAGCTCCCTTGAATTTCATGATTCCGCGATTTAAGTCTGACATAGCAATGTTTCCGCAAATTTCAATTTGATTGTAGCTTTGCTGTTGGTAAACTTGCTGTCCAAATCACCACAATTACTGATTTTATTAACAAATTTGCCAGACCGTCACTACAATCATCGCGATTTGACCCTCCCCCAGTTGAAGCACGTGGCGCCCTCAACGATGAGGTCACGGGGCTGAATGGGGGAATGCGCCTCGCAGAAAGTTCAAAAAAAAATCGGGAAAAAGGCTTGACAAACTCTCAAAGTTTAGAGATGATAGTTAATACCGCAGGAAATGCGGGTGTAGCTCAGTGGTAGAGCGTCACCTTGCCAAGGTGAATGTCG
>JBOFTL010000287.1:0-2721 GCA_051652045.1 Microcoleus sp.
AATATTCGCAATTCCGACACCTCCAACTAACAGCGAAATCATCCCCACCGCCAGCAAAGAACGCGAAACCATTTCCAAAGTTTGCTGCTGCGCTAAAATCTCTTCTATATTGTTACCCACGTAAAATTTTTTACCGGGAAAACGCTGTTCTAACAATTTTTGCGCTTGTTTTCCTAATTGTTCGAGGTCTTGGAGTTTGTGAGGTCGCATCGATAAACTCCCGATGGCCCGACTTCCCGTCAGTGAATTAAAAACAGACATCGGGATAAATAATTGACCTTTAGGTTCTTCCTCCCTGTTAGTATTGGTAGGTACTATTCCAACTACAATATAAGGTCTGCTGTTAACATAGATGCGCTGACCGATAGGATTGGTGTTTTGAAAAAGTCGATCGGCTATAAATTTATCTATAATTACTACAGGTCGATAATTGGCAAAATCGGCAGGCGTGAAAAATCTACCTGCTACTAATTTCTTACCCGATGTCACCCAAAAATCTTGAGTGACAGCCATCATAAAAGGATTGCCTTTTTGACCTTGAAAAATGGTATCTGTAGGACCCGCCCAAGCCAAAGAACTAATCCCTCGTGCTTTTGACAAACGCTGTTTTAAAAACTCTAAATCTTCCAGTCTGAGTTGTAAAGACTCTTGAGAAACAAAGTCCCATTCCGGAAATACATAAGCTTGAGGTGCATCGCGTTGTGCTAATTGTTCCGCAATTACGGCGCGACTAATATTGCCAACTTGCAAGGTGGCGCTGACGGCGGCTACGCCCATAAAAACTCCGACTGTTGTTAGGGCGGAACGTAATGGATTTCCCAGTAGAGAATTGCAGGTAAGTGATAGTAAATCTGTGGGAGAAAGACTCATTTTGGGATTTTAGATTTTAGATTTTAGATTTTAGATTTTAGATTTTAGATTTTCAATTGGGAATTGAAGATTTTAGATTTTAGTAGGTTGGGTTGAGAAAAGCGAAACCCAACTCAATTCGTAGGTTGGGTTGAGAAAAAATTGGTATTAGAGTCTTGGAGAGTTGGGTTTCGTTCCTCAACCCAACCTACAACTATAACTCAACTATCGTTACTGTCAATTGTTAACTGTTAATTATACCATTTCTCTCAAATAATACAACACTCTTGGACCCCCCCTCTTCCAAAGGGGGGGAATAAGAATACTGTTGCAGTATTTTTTAAAACTGGTATCATCAACTGTCAACTGTCAACTGTCAACTATTAACTATTTACCTGCAATTATCGCAATGTCCGCAACGCATTCCTTGCGCTTCCTTTGCGAAACCGAAAGCTTGCAGCAAAAATTGCCACCTGCACTGTCGGTGTTGCAAATATTTTACCATTTCTTCTGCAGCGCTCAAGTCCGGTTTTGCAGTTTTTTGTTGCGAAGATTTGTTGATAACATAATGAAACGGATCTTCCCATTGTAACTGACCGCTGCCGTGTAAAATCGCCAGGGCGATCGCACTTTCTGGAAATTCTCGCATTACTGCTGCTACTTCACCTTTCATAGGTAGTTTTTTAATTAATTGCTGCGCTTCTCGATACTGCGATCGCAATTTATCTTGAAAAAATTCTCCCCTTTGTTTATCATCGGGATACAGCAAACCCGTCGGTTCTCCAATTAGTGTTAAAGCAAATGCAGGTTTCCCATCCCGCCCGCCCCTGCCGATTTCTTGAATGTATTCTGACAGCAACAAAGGTGCTTGAAAATGCACGACCCACCGCACGTCTGCCTTGTTAATTCCCATACCAAACGCACAGGTACAAGTTACAAATTTAATGTCTCCGTTCAGCCAAGCTTTTTCAATTTTCCGCCGCGCTTCGGAACTTAAACCTGCATGATAGGCTGCTGTTTGATAGCCTTCATCTGCCAGTAACTCTACTAATTTCTCGCTATCTTTTCTAGTACGGACGTAGATTAATCCCGATTCGTTCGATCGCGCTTTAATAAACTTCAATAACTGCTGTTTTCTCCCTCTAGGCGTCCACACGGTTTTTACTTGTAAGTGTAAATTTTCCCGGTAAGGACTCAACAAAAATTCTTGAGGTTTTTGCAATTGCAGAACATTTTTAATCGTCTGCTGCGCTTGCGGATCTGCCGTAGCCGTGAAAGCCGCGATCGCAATTTTACTTCCTGCTGGTTTGTTTTGCAGCAAGGCCGATCGAACTGTTCCCAAACGGCGGTAATCCGGCCGAAAGGTATCGCCCCACTGCACTAAACAGTGCGCTTCATCTAAGATTAAACCGTTAATTTTTACTTGCGGTTGGCTGACAATTTCCCAGACGGGTTTGCTGAGTAAAGTTTCGGGGGATAAATACAGCAATCGCAATTTATTTTGTTGCAGCAATTGCATAGTTTGCATTCGCTGCTGTCCGGGTAATTGACTGTGAATTAGAGATGCAGGCAAAGATCGATCGCGCAATTCTTGTACTTGATTTTCCATCAATGCTACTAGCGGCGATATGACTAAAGTTAAACCTGTTTGTAATAAAGCGGGAAGTTGAAAACAAATCGATTTGCCGCCCCCTGTAGGCATGACGATGATGGCATCTTTTCCGGCTAGCAAGCTGTTAACTATCTCTCCTTGCGGCGGGCGAAAGTTGTCGTAACCCCAGATTTTTTGAAAGGCGGCGCGGGCTGCATTTAATTGTGTTGTTTGCGATCGCTCTTGCATGGTAAGAAGGAAGAAGGAAGAAGGAAGAAGGA
>JBOFTL010000288.1:0-6895 GCA_051652045.1 Microcoleus sp.
CATCGTCTGCTGTCGGCGGATTGCTCTTCATCAGTTGGTTGAGCTTGGTATAGAAGCTATCTGCTGACAAGCCGGCAACTTGAACCGGTGGTGGCGGAGTTGTTCCCGGAGTGGCCGGAACAGTTGCAGGTGCAGGCGGAATATTTCCGCTCGCCCAATTGCTTAAAGGTATCAAACGGTATTTATCCTGAATTGCTGTTACATTTGGGATATCGGCGACGCCATCGACGCGGGTGCGTCCGACGATCCAAACTAGATTGGTGGGCGATCGCACTTCACCCAAACCGGAGGGTAATGGTCCCTGCCAGTTGGGCCCGACGATCGCGGCGGCTCCGGCCCCAGTCCCTGTTGTCCGATTTCCCGGAGAATCAAACACGTTCGTCCAACCATCCAGGGTGGGCATCAGATAATAGCGTCCCGTCATATCCGGCCTCTGCAAGACGATCGGTTCTTTGGTTAAATCCAACCAGGCTGTGGAATAGAGAGTATCGACATTCGGCGCGACAACATCTTTGAATGATGGATTGGGAAACTGTCGCACGTGGGCGAACTCATTTATCGGCGCGCGGCCGGCCCCATCCGGTGCTGAGACAGCGGTTGAGACTTCTTGGGTAGTTGCCATCAGTACGAGGGGATAACCGTAGACATAGGCTTTGACGCCTGTCGCAAAAGCTTCCATTTCGCTGTCGCGCTGGGTTTTGGCAGCAGCAGCATCAGCTTCCGATGCAGATCGGCGGTTGAGTGTCAATTGGTAGGTAGCAACAGGGAAAGTTGCTGAAGGTCGATCGCCCTGTTGCAAAATTGAGTTACCGGTAACTTGACTGGCGGGCTGTTGTTTAACTCGCACGAAATACTGGCCGGGAGTTAGCGTCAGCGATCGAATCGCCTCGGAATTGCTGTTAGTTTGTTCTGAGGATGCGATCGCTTCATCTGCTTCTAAATCTCCATCTCCATTCAAATCTTGCAATACAGCTAAGTCCACATCTGCCGAGTTTTGCCAACCGTTTAAGCTCAAATCTACAGCAGTGGGGCGATCGAGATTGAGGCGGTAAATATCCTGACGGTTGGCCGTGCCCAAACTACCTGTCAACTGAATTTCGCCACTTTCTCCGCCTAAATTGCGCGCGCCAGCATCAGTATTATCGATCGCGCTTGCCAGAGGTACGATGCGATCGCCCACTTCAGCAGGTTTCACTCCTTCCAATACAGCCAGAATACTGTTGTTATCCCGCAACCGCAGCACTGTGTCGTTGCCACTAGCTTCCACAAGCAGTCGATCGCCCGTCAGGCCGTCGGTGAGTGCGATCGCATCTCCGGCGAGGGAGTTAAAATCGACTATGCGATCGGCGCGATTGACTGTGAGGGTTGTTGAATCCGGGGCGATCGCAAACACGTCAGCTCCCGGCCCGCCGAACAAGCGATCGCGCCCGGAACCGCCGATGAGAACATCAGCCCCCAATCCGCCCTGCAATTCATCATCGCCCCTACCACCCCGCAGCCAATCGTCACCGCGATCGCCCGCCAGCAAGTCATTTCCGGGGCCACCCGCGAGTTCGTCGCTACCCGATCCGCCGCGAATCGTATCCGCGCCATCTTGCCCGAAAAGTCGATCGGCCCCGCGATTGCCAAAAATGCGATCGGCAACTGGCGAACCTTGAATCGTATCGTTTCCCCCCAAACCGATAACACCTAACAATCCGTTAGGGAGTCCGCTAACAGGAATTTGAAACGCATCGGCTCCCGGAGTTAGGTTTAAGAAATCTACCATAGTAAAATTGATGTCAGACAACAGAGAAAATGGCAAAAAAATAGATCGAGCTTGCTGTATGTTGGATGTTTTCCATAAAATCTCCAACTTTGCTTAAGTCGATCGTTAATATTTTAACATAATATATTCCGGAATTTTGCTGTTAGTATATTTGCGTGTTAATACTGAGTTTTACCTAAATATTGGCGGTGAATCGTAATGATTACTGTCAGGGGTATCAACTAAGTAAGTACCAGGCAAACTCCTACCGATCTGATATTCGATCGATTAACACAACAAAATTAGTACCTAATACCAATTTCATAAATATTTGCTAGCAATCCTTACTTATGAAATTGGTATTCGATCGCCCTCAACCACCTACAATTATAAGAATTCCCAGATTTAAGCTGCTGTAGCTGCTGGTAAAGGTTCAATTTCTTCTGGCTTGGCGTGACGGCGGGGGTCTTCAAAATCCCAAGCAAACAGCCAATCTGGGTCGGCATTACCGCAGCCGATCGAATATATTTGACTGTGTTTGAAATGCTGGAAAAACTCCTGACATTTTTCATCAGTCATTAGCGATTCTTCTAGTGGCAAATCATGAATTAGGGCGTAGAGATCGAATTCGTTGCGTTCTGGATTCCATTGATAGCGCAGTTCGGGAGTGTAACCTAGTTCGATGAGTTTTGTTAAAGCCTCATCAGGGGTTTGATAGTTGTCTAAGTGAACGCGGTTTAGGGAGACAACTACTTGTACGTGGTGGTATTTGGCGGGTGTTAATCGATCTTGGGTCATTGGTTTTTTATTTGGGAATAGTATTGTACGGCTCAGCCAGTAGGGCTTGCACTGCCCACCTCTATTTCTATGCACTGACTTTAGTAGCTTCTCCTTTAGCCGCTGTAGCTAAAATAGCTAAAATCTCTGGCACCAAGGGCTTCAGATCCGCTAGACGGTTAGATGATGCTTGCAGAACAATGACCGCAATATCGAATTGTGGTAGGTTTTGTTCAAACGATAAGTTGCGATCGACAGTAATAAAAACATCGAACTCTACTTGTGCAAGGGCAAGAAGTTGACCGTTCTTTACCCCTGCCCATCCCATTTGTGGGACTGTTTTCACCTCGCAATCGGGAAAATCTCTCGCAAGTTTACGATCGATGCACTCATCCAACAGGATCTTCATGTTATGCCACCATACTAATAAGCTGTTTGCTTGCCTCTTCTAGCAAGGTGATAACCTGCTCTCTAGTTACAGTGGGAAATCCATCTAAAAAATCGTCGATCGATTCTCCCGCTTTAAGGTAGTCCAGAAGCGTTTGAACGGGAACCCTAGTACCAGCAAAAACTGGAGTACCGCCCATAATTTCAGGAGATGCGCTAATGATTGAGGAGTTCTTAAGCATAGGTTTTTGACCTCCAGATTCTGTAGCTATAGTTTACCAATTCTTGTGGGGTAGAATCTTGTGGGATAGCTTGTAAGTCAAGCAAGTCTTTGCCTTGGCTTGAAAGACTTTGAAGACAGCATTAACGCCAGAGTGAAGCAGAAAATCGAGCAAACCCGTCCATCTGATGCACAAGGATTGCCAGCGTATATCATTGTAGTAGAGTTCAGCCGCCCGATTTCCGTCATTAGTGCCAAGCATAATCCTGAAGGAGCAAGATCCCAATGAGTCAGATTCAAGCGCTCCACCAAAAAGCAATGGATTTAGCCGAAGCCGCAGCAGTTGCCCGTTTGAGGGGAACTCCAGAACAGGCTGCCCAATTGACGCGCCAAGCCTTTGAAAAAGAAACCGAAGCTGCTGCATTAATCGCTAACTCTCTTGATGCCGAACCTACTCGTTCTGTTCTCCACCGCAGTGCAGCATCTCTCGCGATCGAATGTGGTGAATTACAAGTCGCAGAACGTTTGATTGCAACTGCATTATCTGGCAATTCTCCTCTGGAAATTGCTGAAGAACTCAAGGATTTATTCATCCAGATCAATTTGAGCCAATATCTGAAGCGCCAAGGAATTCATATCGATCTGAACCAACTGCAAGGACTGGTAAATCAATGAATTGAACGCCCAACGATCGCCCTGCTTGTCCGTGCGTTATCATACAGATAGTCACAGAACAGCCTCGCGATCGGGAGTCAATATATGCAAGCAATCCTTTTAAGCCGTGAAGAAGTTGCGAAACGTGCCAAGCAATTGTATGAAAGCACCATCCGCGAAAAGGTAGAAGTAGAAGAGAACATCGGCAAGATGGTAATCATCGACATTGAGACAGGTGATTATGAAGTCGATAAAACTGGATTGCAAGCCTCCCGCAACCTTAGCAAGAAGCACCCAAACGCTCGACTCTTTGGTATTCGTATTGGATATAATGTTGCTGTCTCATTTGGTGGTGTCATGGAGCGTGTTTACAAGTGATTTCTGGGATTGTGACAAATAGACACGCAACAGTAACGCTGACTTTCTTGCTATCGAATGGCTCAAGCATCCCTATTGAGTTTGTCATAGATACAGGCTTCACTGGGGAATTGTGTCTTCCTCTAGAAGCTGTTTCATTGATGGGCTTAACCTTTAGACACGACACTCCTGCAAATTTGGCAGATAACAGTGAAGTCTTGTTACCAGTTCACGAAGCGATCGTTATTTGGGATGGTGAAGAGCGAGAAGTCCTTGTCCTTGCGACAGGAAGGCGACCTTTACTGGGAACTGCCTTGCTGGATGAGCAAGAACTTGTTATTCAGTTTACAGAAGGTGGGTTGGTGACGATCGATGAGTTGTAGCTGTTCTCAAAGTTGCAATTACGCGCGATCGAAGCTATTAAAATTGTGTAAGTTTACAAAATCGTGTTACTTTTTCTTGCCGACAGGGCGATCGGGGTGGTTTATTTTTTGAGTTAAGGCAGAGCCGAAGGTTTTCGGACTGTTCAAAGTTAAATCGCAGATGTTCCGGATCGGTCGATCTGAAAGAGTATTATAGTGCAACTGCGGGACAATTATAAGATCGATCGGCAGCACAGTAAACAATCTGCAAAAGCTCAAGACTTCTTGTATAGCGTGCTTCGATAAATCTAGTCGTTACAACTGACTCGAATTTAAAATTGTTAGCTTCGTTGAGAGGCGATCCTCACTATAATTTTTACCTGAATACGTATCCCTAACATCAGGAGTCCAAATTTATGCCTACAGATAACAGAGTAATTCCTCAAGACAAAATAGATCTGACAAGATCTTTACTAGTCGATGCTCATTCTTTGAAGGCGTTACCCTTTACACAAGATTACAGTTCTACTTTATCCATAAGTGAATCAAACTTAAGAGCCAGAATACATAATGAATTGGAGTATGGATTAGCTCTTGCAAACATAATCCAAAATATCGTTTTGTATGACACAGTAATTGCGGACTCCCTACTACTACAGACGGAGCCAGGAGTTCAAGAAGCTTTTAATTTATTTCCTGGCATCATTAAAGGAGCTTATCTTGAAGGACAACTTCGGCATGAAATCGGAAGGCGAGTCTACACTGTTGTTCCAATATGGGACATAAATAAGCGCCCTAGAATAATTTCTGATGAACACTGGAATCATATCCAGCTACTAGAAAATCGGGCAAAGCCATTGATGGATCGGATGACAAAAGTTGTACCAAATCTTGTGCCACCTGAATTTGAGCAGGATGACAGAAGACAATGGCAACTCATGAAACTTGAGCGGGATGCTAAAGAAACAGCAGATCCTTTCCTAACTTCTTATGAGAATTTACCTGATTGCTGTGTAAGTTCCTCGACAGGTTTAGCAAGAACTCATTATTATTTAGAACTGGCACGAGAACTCTCAATTCCTTTAAGTGTTCACCCCATTCGATCGAGTTACTTTGAAGCTTTAACAGGTGAGTATCAGAAGGAGTATGAGGAGTATAGTTTAAAAGCCAAGAAAGAGGCCGAATCCTCAAAAACTGAATTTGCAGAAAAAGGCAATGTTCAAGGAGATAAAAATATATTTCAAAGAATATCAGGTATGATAAAACAGCGAAATCCCAAAGATATTTCAGATGAAAAATGGAAGGAGTTGATTGCAAAAACGAGACAGATAGATGAAATGAATGAACGAGAAAAAATAGTTGCATATGCCGAGGATGTAATTCTAAAAGATGCAATTGAAGAGAGTGGAGCACCAATATCTTTAAAGTTAACAATTCCAGCAGTTGCTGAATTGGTAATGAGTTATGCTGCACAAAAGGTGTGTCCTATTCACGAGGCTGTCATTGAGGTACGACAATCAAAAAATGCGACTAAATTCAGAGAATGGTGTCAGATCTACACTGAGGCTTCGATGAAAGGGCGACCAGGAATCAAGGAACAGACTGAGCTATTCAAAGAGTTTAAGAATGTCTGCGAGATTTGGCAGCACGATATCAGAGAGGAAGTTGACTATAAAACGAGAAAGATTACTTTAGAGAAGATACCTATTATTGGTGGAACGCTCCAATCTTTGAACATGGATAAGTTAAGTGTTAGAGATAGAGTTTTAGTGCCAAGAAAAAATGTTAGTTATTTCCTACTGCTCAACGATCTCTATCGATTGCAACCCAAAAATCTCTACTGATACTTCCGCGCAGCGGAGCGGATTTAATGAATGTTCAAATAAACACCAATAATCAAAACCCGGTTTCTTGCAGAAACCGGGTTTTTAATGTAATGTATTCGATCGCCCTCAACCAAACCTACAATTACAATCGATCGAGGTAATTTACGTAAGTTTACAAAATAATGTTACTTTTTCTCACCAGCAGGGCGATCGGGGTGGTTGATTCTTTGAGTTAAGGCACAGCAGAAGGTATTCAGATTTTTCAAAGTTAAACCGCAAATGTTCCGGATAAGTCGATCGGCAAAAGTATTATATTGTAACTGCGGGAAAATTATAAATTAAGCTGATCAAATTTTTGCTTAGGGCGTAGTTGGAACAAATTGGCAGGATCGTGCAAAACATATATTGAGAAACAGAAATGTGAGGAGAATTAGTTGACATTGTAACTAAGTTATTTGAATTCAGCGATCGCTTAAAGCAATCTACGGGTGAAGATCGTCGGCGCATTGCAAACTATTTTCACACAGTTGGTGATTGCCTTCTGGGTATTGCAGAGGAACTTAGA
>JBOFTL010000289.1:0-5570 GCA_051652045.1 Microcoleus sp.
TGCAGGAATTGAACTTGCCTCCAGAGTTGCTAGATGAAGCTTTAATTCAGTTGCAGCGCCGGAAAGCATTGGCCCGACAGCAGAAGCGAAATCGATTGATTGCAGGAGGGTTGGCGGCAGCAGCAGCAGGGTCGATCGCACTTGCCGGATTCTATATTTACCAAAACGAACGGGCGATCGATCGCGTTTCAGTTCAACAAAACCGCATCACTTTAGTTCAAGATAATGGAGATAATTTAACTGTTTTTTCCCGCCAAAACAATCCAGAAATATTTTACCGAGCTACCTTAAAAGATGCGCCGATCGGGAAAAAACTATCGCTATCTTGCGATTGGATTGACCCCAACGGGCAAACTGTCAAACAAAATCGCTATCAAACTCGCGAAATCGACAAATCTATTTGGAATACTCAATGCAGCTATCAACTAGGTACTGCTGCTGCTACCGGAAATTGGCAAGTAAAAATGTTCCTAAACGATCGCGCGATCGGCAGTGCGAACTTCCAAGTTAAATAATTATCGATAACCGCGATCGCAGCATACATAACTACACAAACTCTCTCTTTTCTCTCACTCTGCGTTCTCTGCGGTTTAAAAAATATTACAATAGCATATTCCTTATGATAAATCCCAACAAACAGCGTCAATTTGTAGGATACTGGGGCTTCGATTCTCGCCAAAAATCAGAAGCATTACTAGCAAAAACGATCGCCCAATCTTTCAAAGAAATTCCTATTCAAAAACTCGCAGATGCTGCGAATTATTTTACCGAATCTCACGAAAATCATCCGATTTGGAATGTTGCCAGTACCGAATGCGATCGCCCGTTCAACCTGCCAACAAATAAAGAAAAAATTACTCGGCAAATCGCGTCCATCTCCGCATCTGGACTATCTACTTATCCATCAACTAACGGCAAACTGTTACCTGATGTCTGGGCAAACATTGGCGAAAATAGCCTGATTTTAGGACGCGAACCCTTCGGGCGAGTAACATTTTATTGGACGCAAATCGGACAAACTATTTGGTTTGCATCGAGATTGCAACTGCTGTTAAATATTCTGGAATCGCCCGAAGCAAGCATTCCCGCTTTGTACGGTTATAGCTGTTTTTCCTACGTGCCAACTCCCTTAACTCCCGTACAAAATGTGTTTGCAATTCCCGCAGGTACAGAATTGAATTGGAAGTGCGATCGAGATTCCCAGATTATCGTTCAACTTCCCTCAAAACCTTTGTTGCAATGGCAAGAAAGTAAAGAAAAAATAACCGATGAAAACGAGGCGATCGACCGATTGCAAGACTTACTTAAAGATGCCATTTACCGCCAAATTGCCGATCTAAATGGCAGCGAAACAGTTGGAGTATTTCTCTCAGGAGGTTTAGATTCCTCAGTTGTTGCAGCTTTATTAGTAAAAGCCGGAGTCAAAGTGCGCGCTTACACTCTCGACTTCGGCGACGCGGGAATTCCCGAATATCCTTGGGCGCAAAAAGTAGCTGACGCCCTGCAAATTCCCTCAGTAAAAGTAGATGCCAGTCCGCGCCGAATCAAACAAGTTTTAAATGCTGCTGTGAAGGCTTTAGATTTACCTTTTGGCGACGGAGTTACAGTGCCACTATATCTTTTAAATCAAGCTGCGAGTCAAGAAACCGATATCATTTTCAACGGTGAAGGTGGCGATCAGTTATTTGCGGGATGGACGAATAAACCCCTGATTGCAGCCGCTGTTTATCAAGCAGTAAATCCCGGCGATAACGATCTTTTTGCCCTGCAATACCTGCGAACTTTTCACCGCCTGTGGGGATATGAATCTAAAGTTTACCAACCGCAATTTTACGCACAAATTCAGAACTTGCACTCTCAAGATTGGCTGTTAGAGGCTCTTAATCCTGCGGCAGGCGCGTCTTTGCTGCACCGCCTCCGGCGCGCGAGTTTGATGTTGAAAGGCGCGCAGAACATCCATCCTCGCGCTACTAATTTAGCTTTAAATTTTGGCTTAAAAGTTCGATCGCCCTTTTGCGATTTTCCTCTTGCAGACTGGACTTTTCAACTATCAGGAGAATTGTGTTTGCGGGGCGCTTGCGAGAAATACATTCTCAAGCGGGCGGTAGAAAATTGGCTGCCGGCAGAAATAGTTTGGCGGGAAAAACGGGGTATGGGAGTGCCTTTAACTTCCTGGTGTTTTAATGAATTTTGGCATCAAATTGGCGATTGGTTGAATCCGGCGGTATTGCTGTCAGAAAAATGCTGGCAACCCGATTTAGCCGATCGAATTATCTCCGGTAAATTCGCAGCCGGAATTCAAGGGCGACGGATTGGGGAAATTCTTTGGTTGTTAATTATGTGGCAGATTTGGCGATCGCAAATTTTCGGAGAAGATGTGAAAAATAAATCTTGGAATCATCCGTTTTGGTTGCCTCGATCGATTTGGAGTTATCGCCAGAGGTTGCAAAAATAAGATGATTAAACCGCAGAGGGCGCAGAGGGCGCAGAGGAGAGAAAAGAGAGAGATAAAAGTTTTGATACCAACGGGTTTGAGTAATTGCTAATTAAACAAAATCTACTCGATCGTTATGCAAACAATTGATACTAGGAATTCAGTTTTCAGAGAACAGCCTTTTACTCTCGCCCTAGCCGAAGAGTTATTAACTACCTACGGTTCGCCACTTTACGTTTATCAAAGTGACATTTTGCGGCGGACGATCGCCCGCATTACTAAGGCAATTCCCTACCCGCAAACTCAATTTTGTTTTGCCAGCGTCACTAACAGTAACATCGCCTTGCTGCAAATTTTTCAAGCTTGCGGGTGGGGATTGCACGCCAATACACCGGGAGATATTTATTTAGGAATTAAAGCAGGTTTTGCACCAAAAAATATTGTTTACAGCGGCAGCAATTTGCATCATAATGAGATGGAACAAGTTCTCAGATGGGGTGTCGAAACTCTGAATTTGGACAGTCTCAGTCAGTTGCAGCTATGCTGTGAAGTTTATCAATCTCTGAGGGAAAACCAACAGATTTTAACACCTCCCCGTTTGGGTTTGAGACTGAATTTACCCGAACTAACAGGAGACAGTCGAATTGGCGTGCGATCGACCGAATTTCCCGCAGCAATTTCCATAGCTAAAGCAGCCGGATTAAAGCTTAGCGGTTTGCATTTTTATCGCGGTACTGGCACTAATTCCACTGCAGCTTTTACGCAAACAATCGATACGATAATTACGGTCGCCCAGCAATTGCCGGATTGGGAATATCTCGATTTTGGCGGCGGTTTTGGCTATCCCTATCGCGGCGGTGCAGCCTTTGATTGGGAACTGTTCGGTGCGGAATTAACTAATAGAATTAATCGGCTCGATCGCGCCATAGATTTAATTATTGAACCGGGGCGATCGGCTGTAGCTGGATGCGCTACTTTGTTAGCAAAAGTTGTTTCGACAAAATGGCAGGAAGGCAAACAAATTGTCGGTGTAGATACTACTGTTGCCAATCTTTCAGTACCCTCCGTTCACGGCGGTTATCGAGAGATTTATAGCTGGAATTGCGACGATTTATTGCATCTTACCGATGTTTGTGGCAATACTACTTATTCGCGAGATTATTTGGGCAAAAACTGTCAGTTGCCAGCTTTGAAAGTTGGGGAAATTCTAGCCATTTTAGATGTGGGGGCCTACGGATATGCGATGTCGTCACATTTCCTACACCGTCCGAGGCCGGCGGAAGTGCTGTTAGAAAATAGCGAACACCGCCTGATTCGCCGCAGGGAAGATTACAGAGTTTTGCTAGCAAATCAAGTTTTTGAATAAGCAGTACCAGCGGAAATTTACAGCAAACAAAATCGAGTTTTTCAATCATCACTAGGAGATTTTCATGAAGTGTATTAACTGTCAAACTGACAATAAATTAAAAGATCGCACCGCTAATGGTGGCCGTTGCAAACAATGCAACCATCCCTTTGTTTTTGAACCGACTGCAATGACTGGTGTCAAAATAACTGACCCGATGTTTGCCAAGGCGATCGCCGATGTTTCTGTCAGCGATACGCTGTTTTTTACTCAAAAACAATTGTTTTATTTTTTAGACAAGCGATCGAGGCTCAAAATTTCTAATTTATTCAATGTTTCCAGTTACATAGTTATTAATATCATATGTGGGATATTGCTTGCGATTTTTTCGGGAAACTTTGGGAACTTGAATGTATTTATTTTTGGAATGTTAGGAGTCAACAGTTTATTACTTTCGAGTGTTTTTAATGCTATTCGTTCCTCCAATTACCTGTACCAGCAACGCAAAAAATTTGCAAGGTCTTTGCAGGTGTGGGGAGGAATAGTTTTAGTTAGCGGCATCATTATTAGTTTTTTATTGTCTTCCTATATGCAGTTTTTATGCAGTACAGCTTTCGGACTGCTATCTATATATCTGGGGATGAAAAAGATTCCTGAAACCAATCAAGAATTCACTGTGGGTTTCAACATATTTCAAGACTGGATTAATAAATGGATAGAAATCAATTCGATCGCCAAAATGCTGCCGTCTCCTCGCGATACAAATGAAAATGCAGCTATCAGCCCCGATATTAGTGCTTACAGTTTCGATCGAGTGGTTGTGTGCGATCGGGCGGAAATTGCCCAGTTTTTAATCGCCAACAACTTTCACTTTGAAAACAACTGTGCGATCCTCAGCGTTACCGGATATCCTCAAAGTATTTTCGATACAACGATGCAAATGCTGCGTCGCAATCCTGACTTAAAAGTGTACGCTTTACACGATTGCAGCCCCCGAGGAATTGGTTTGGTCGATCGCTTGCGCACCAGTTCTAATTGGTTTCCCGATCGCAGTACAATAATTATCGATGTCGGACTGCTACCCCGGCAAATTATGGCTGCTGGCAGCAATATGTTTGTGTTAAATTCTGAGAATGCGGCGCGAAATGCTAGAGAATTATCGCCAGCAATTCGCCAAGATTTATCTGCTGAAGAATTGCGGTGGTTGGAGTCAGGTAATTATGTAGAGTTGGAATCATTTAGCCCTCAAAAACTGATTCAAATTCTGAATTTAGGCATTTCCGGCAGTCGGGATTTAGATAGCGATAATAGTAGTTTGATTTTGTTGGGAGATACGGGAAGTTCTATCTATGTTGTTGATAGTTTTGGTTGAGAATTGATGTTTGATAATAAGGTTTCGATCCCCCCTAGCCCTCTGAAAAATATGGAACTCGGAATCTTCTCTTTTTTGTCAGATCTAAGCTGAAATCTAGCTGACTTAAGCCTCAAATAGTTTGACCCACTATTAGTAGCGGTTGCGGTGCGCAGTGCGCACCCTACAAATAATATTTAGCAATACATTGAGGTATCAACAATGATCGATTACAAATCATTTCTAACCAACAAAAACCGCCACCAAAAACAACCAGATATCGCTCCCAATTCAGCAGTTGAATTGGCCTCAAATTGGCGGATAGCTTGGGGAAAAATAGATTCGATCGACCCCTCCCCTACAGTTTTGCATGAAGATAAAATTGCAATTATCTCCTCGAATCCCAACGCAAATCTAAGTATAAGCCCTTCAAAAAAAAT
>JBOFTL010000290.1:0-12478 GCA_051652045.1 Microcoleus sp.
GACATCATATCCGGTGACGCCGGCAACGACGTACTTTGGGGAGAAGGCGGCAAAGATATTGTCACCGGAGGCGAAGGCGGAGATGTCTTCGTCATCAACGGTGTCAGTGCTCCCGATGGTAGTAGCGGCACTAATCCAGCATTTATTACCAGCGGCGGTCCAGATATTGCCGACGCCGACATTTTCACAGATTTTCGCCCCGGCGAAGATTTCATCGGTTTGAGTGGCGACTTGAGATTTGAAGATTTAGTAATCTTCCAAAGTTCCGACACTAAAGCCGGCAGCACGATTATTCGCAACGGCGTCAGCGGCGACTTTTTAGCAGTATTGCCCGGAGTTGACAGCAGGACGATCGGTAGAAGCAGTTTTGTTATCGGTCCTACAGTTCCCGGCAGTGCCACCCCGCTACCGACACCGACGCCGACAGACAGTCCGACACCGACACCGACGGCCAGCCCGACGCCGACGCCGACAGCTAGCCCGACGCCAACGCCGACAGACAGCCCGACGCCAACTCCGCCGACGCCAACGCCGAGTCCGACGCCGCGGTTTCCCACGCCGACGGACAGTCCTGCCCCAACTCCGACGCCGACGCCGACACCGACGCCAGGGCCGATTCCTTTCCCGAATCAGTTTCCCACAGCAGTCAACGACAACTTCACCACTGTTGCCGGACAACCGCTGACCCTCAACGTGCTCTTAAATGACACAGATCCTGACAAAAACGCGCTGACTGTTACGACTTTTACCGCCACGACTAACGGACAATTGGCTGCCGCCGGTACGGGCGGGACGTTCCAATACACTCCGAATGCCGGCTTTTCAGGCACTGACAGTTTCAGCTACTCGATTTCCGACGGTCAAGGTGGGTCCAGTCAGGCGATCGCAACCATTAACGTCAGCAGCCCGCCCAGGGTAGTAATTAACGAAGGCGTTGTCGTTGCTAAAAGCAATCCCACTCAAACAATTACTGCTGCGGATTTGTCATCCACAGATCCCGACAACAACGCCAGGGAAATCGTTTATACGATTACCAAAGCCCCCAACGCCAGCCAAGGCTTCGTGCAAAGGGGCAGCACTTTCCTCAATGTCGGCGACCAATTCTCCCAAGACGACATCAACAACAACATCGTTAAATACAACTTGTTGGCGACAGGTAGCAACGATAGTTTTGCGTTTACTGTCTCCGACGGATTTGGTAAAGTCGGCCCTGTTTCCTTCAGCATCACTGTTGTAGACAATATTGTCGATCGCACTGGATTGCCGGCCAGCAGCTTTACAGGCAGCAACCTCGGCGACTTCATTATCGGCGGTACGGGAGACGACAGCTTGTTCGGCGGCGACGGCAACGACATCATCGACGGTCGGGCTGGCAACGACCAAGTATCCGGTCAAACAGGTAGCGACTCGCTACTCGGTTTCACGGGCAATGACACCCTCGATGGCGGTGACGGTGGCGACTCCCTCAACGGCGAGGACGGTGCAGACTCCGTTGCTGGCGGCCTGGGCAACGACACGGTAAGTGGTGGTGCTGACAATGACTCAGTACTCGGCAACGATGGCGATGACTCCCTATTGGGCGAAGCCGGCCTCGACAACTTGCTCGGTGGAACTGGCGATGACTCCCTAGATGGCGGTGCTGCTGAAGACACCCTTGACGGCGGTATCGGTAGAGATTTGCTCGACGGCGGTATCAATAGTGACTCTCTGTTAGGCAACGACAGCGACGACACGATCTTGGGTGGAGACGCTAGCGATACAGCCCTCGGAGGTTCTGGCAGCGACTACATACTGGGCGAAGCTGGTACCGACTCCATTTCAGGCGAAGCCGGAGACGATACGATCGATGGCGGTAGTGGTAGCGACAATCTCCTTGGCAGTGCCGGCAACGATTTGGCCTTGGGTGGCGATGATAACGATTCGCTGTCTGGCGGTGCGGGTAACGACATTGTGGGCGGCGGCGCTGGTTCCGACTTGCTGACGGGCGATGCTGGGGATGATTTCTTCTACTACGAAACTCCTAGCGAAGGTGTGGATGTAATTTCTGACTTCAACACCGGCACTAGCGGCCGAGACAGGTTCTTGTTCAGATCTGCTAGTTTCGCCGGTTTGACTAACTCCGGTACTACTAACGATTTCAGCAGTTTTATCGTCAGGAATATCGGCAGCAGCGGAGACAACATCAGCAAGCAAGAAGTGATTTTGTTTGAATCGACCTTTGACAATGCGCAAGCTGTTAATGCTGTGTTGAAAAATCAAAACGGTTCTAGCAAAACGGGAGCTTTCTTCGTGTACTTGAACAATACTTTCAGCAAGTATGTTTTGGGCTTCGATCCAAATGTGGCTGATGACAGTCTCCCCGCTTTTGATTTGGGAGTGTTGACTACTATTCCGACGCTTCCGGGTGCTTTGAGCACTTTGATTACTGCCTCTGACTTTAAGTTTATTTAGTGAGGGAAATTCTCCCGATCGAATGCTTGGCTAAACTTGTCTAACTCGATTAGTTGTGACAAGTTTAGCGATCGAGTATCTGAGGCAAGATCGATCGCTATAAGTAAGGTTCGCAGTACGGATTTCAGTCTGCTCTGTTTTACGGAATGAAGTCCGTACTGCGAACCGGGGGTGAGAATTCTGTTTTTTGAATCGCAAACAAGCAACAAAAGTAAGAGAATTTTGACCGATCGCCTTAAGGAAGAACCGATTATTTTTGAATGGATTAAGTGTCAGTCCGGGGCGATCGAAACAATCGATGGATTTAAAAGAAGTATTGAGGAAAGTAAGTTATATCTGACGATCTTGCATCAATATGAATAGCCTGTAGGAGCGGGTTCGCCAAGGATCTGAAAGCTTGCAAACAAGTTAAATAAACCCGCCCCACTCCACGAATAACCCCCCGATCGATCGTGGTGCAAGCTCTCAGTTATATCGTGTACGGTAGCAGAGGTTATGATTTTTTTTGTAATATCTAACACCTACCACCTACTACCTATCACCTGCCCACCTAGAGTGTCAAAAAGCAGCCTCGCAAGGAGATGAAATCATGCCAAGTGCAGTACCAGCAGATTTTCCAGCAAATCCGTTTCAGTTCCAGGAGGAGGAGACGAGTCCGAGTACGACGGGAACTACTACGAGTACCACGGGGACTACTACGGGTACGACGGGAACTACTACGAGTACCACGGGAACGCGCCCGAGTACCACGGGAACTACTACGAGTACCACAGGAACCACTACGAGCACCACGGGAACGCGCCCGAGTACCACCGGAACTACTCCAAGTACAGTGGGAACGAGTGCGAGTCCGACGCCCAACGGTACTGGTCCTGGGGTGATAGTAACGCCAGTGCCGAGGCCGACTCCAGTTCCTCCCGAACCGCCTCCCCCGCCGCTGCTGGTTGATGGGGTAGTTGTGGGAAGGGATGTTCGCGACTATTTAATTGGCGGTCAGTTTAATGACACGATCTCAGCGCGTCTGAGCGATGATACGGTTTTGGGCAGTGGCGGTGATGATGTCATCAAGGGCGAAGGCGGCCGGGATTTCCTCAATGGTGGGGCGGGTCAAGATTTTGTTGACGGCGGTATCGATGACGATACGGCGCGCGGTGGCAAAAATAACGATTTAGTGATTGGCGATCGCGGTGGTGACGATTTATACGGGGATGAAGGCAACGATACGGTTCTCGGAACGGAAGGTAACGACGAACTGTTTGGCGGCAAGGGCAATGACAGCGTGCTCGGTGGTGCGGAAGATGATTTTATCTCTGGTGACAAGGGCAATGATGTTGTATCTGGTGATACGGGCAACGATACCGTCCTCGGGGCCCGCGGCAATGATGTACTTTTTGGCGGAGATGGTGGAGATACTGCTCTCGGCGGTTCTGGCGCCGATACGGCTGACGGTGGCGTGGGCGATGACCTGATTTTTGGCGGTGACGATGCAGATAGTTTGTCCGGCGATGCGGGAGATGATATTCTTTCGGGCGATCGCGGGGCTGATACTCTGACTGGTGGCGATGGAGACGATCTGTTCGCGATCGGTCGGGTGGGTACGTCTGTCGGCGGCACCGGATTTCAAACTACTGGTGGTGCGGAACTGGGCGATGCCGATCTCATCAGAGACTTTAACGATGGGGATTTAATCGCTCTGGCTGGAGGTTTAAACTTTACAGACTTGGAGATTTTCCAGGGTACTGGTGGGAATTCGAGCAACACGATTATTAGAGATCGCCGGACTGGTGAATTTTTGGCAATTGTGGCTGATGTGAGGGCTGGGGCTTTAGATGAGTCTAGGTTCTCTACGGCTCAAATACCGCGCGTGCAGGAAAATCCGTTCGCCATTCAGGGGACTAGACCTTCAGGAACTGGGACATCTCCTTCGCCCAGTGGAACAAGGCCTGCGGGAACATCTGCAAGCCCGACTCCTGCGACGGGGACAACTGCAAGCCCTACTCCTTCGGGAACAAGACCTTCCACATCTCCGGCACCGACTTCAAGTGTGGCACCGACTTCAAGTCCGGCACCGACTTCAAGTCCGGCACCAACTTCAAGTCCGGCACCGACTTCAAGTCCGGCACCAACTTCAAGTCCGGCACCAACTTCAAGTCCGGCACCAACTTCAAGTCCAGCACCAACTTCAAGTCCGGCACCGACTTCAAGTCCGGCACCAGGAACCAGCCCGAGTCCGACTCCGGGGACAGGGCCGACACTGATACCGACTCCGAGTCCTAGCCCGACTCCGAGTCCGAGTCCTTCGATCGTCCCGACTCCCACGATACCTAGCCCGACTCCGCCTGCTTTTCCCACTCCAGGTGCCAACGAACTGCCGATCGTGGAAAGTGGCAAGACGCTGACGGCTTTGCAGAATTTGCCCCTATCGCTGAGCATTTCGGCCCCCAGCGATCCAGAAGGTTCTGAACTCTCGATCGCGGTAACACAGTTGCCCAATCCGGCTTTGGGTCAAGTCGTACAGGGTACAACTCCGCTTGCTATCAACCAAAAGCTGACCGTTCAGGAATTGACGGGCTTGACTTTCCAACCTGTCGCCGATAAGGTTGGCAGTGCTGGATCGTTCAGCTACAGCGTGGCTGACCCTGAAGGAGGTACTGCTTCGGGCTTAGTTGCCATCAACATCAATTCCTTCAATACTTCAGCAACGGCCCCAGCCAACCCAGCGCCGATCGCGGCGGATGACGGTATTGTATTTACGAGTGCGGGTAATTTGCTGCCGACGTTTATCGACGTGCTGTCTAACGACACTAGCCCGCAAGGACGACCGCTCAATATTATCAATGTCGGTACGCCGAAACTGGGCATAGCTGTGAATTTGAGCAATAAAGTGCAGTTCATTGCTGGTAGTGCTCCCGGCAGTACCGTGTTCGCCTACAGCATCAGCGACGGGCTGGGAACTACTCCGGGTACGGCTAATGTCAGCGTTCAGGTATTGCCTGCTGATGGCGGGGCTAACAATTCGATCGGCGGTTCTTTGCCAGACAATTTGAATGGTTTGGGGGGCAGCGATACGGTTGAAGGCAGAGATGGTAACGACACTCTCAACGGCGGCCTCGATAATGATGTCATCATCGGCGGACTTGGGGTTGACTCGATGACTGGAGGTGGAGGTAACAATCAATTCCGCTATACCAGTCCTGCGGATGGCGGGCCGGTGTTTGATGCGGCTTCTGCGGGGGCAATTAATGCTGCGATCGCGGCTGGTGGATACGATGCGATTACTGATTTTACCGGTCTGGGAGTGCCGATCGCGGATCAGTTTAGTTTTGCTCCTGGGTTCCCGAATCTTGCCAATGGCAGCCAGGTATTGCTGACAGTACAAACTACTGTTTCTTCTAATATTTTGGGAGGAACTGCTTTCTTGTTTGCTTACGATACTGGTGGCAATACTTACATTATTTACGATGGCAATGGTAACAATACTGTTGGCAGCGATTCTCGCATTTTGGCGAAGTTAAATGGTGTAACTGGGGTAACAACTCTTTCTGGATTTGACTTTACGTTTATCTAGAAAGATTTCAAATCGCAAAAGAACGCAGATCTAAATTCTTGGCAATAGATCTGCGTTCTTTTGTGTTGTTTATGAAAAAGTGAACTAATACCATTTTTTTAAAGTTATGAGAGACTTTCGCAAACAGGAAAACAGGATAATTACAATGTCTCATCGTCCTCGATCTCTATCGGATCTTTAAAAAAATGGTATAATTTCTCCCCCTCTCCCCCTCCCCTACTCTCTCCCTCCCCATTTGATTCTCTCCCCCGGAAGGCTAAATCTAAAAAAAATCAGTATCTTTTTAACTTTTTGATAGCTATTCTCAATAAGCTTTATTTTATTTAACTGTACAATCTAGTATTTGCAAGACATACAGCAATAAATTAAGAAAACCTAAAGAAATATTTGAAAATCAATAATTGGTTTTATTCTAAATTGTTGAGAATTAGTTGCATTAAAACCTTCCTGGTAAAGCAAGTAACAAGACTGCTCGCAAGCCAGCAAATAAAGCAATTTAGGGTGTTCTAGAAACTAACGATCCAGATTTTACAGTCAATAAGTCTGTTGTAGCAGTATGTTGTGATGCTCGATCGCGCGCAAGTTCGATCGGCTTATTCCGCACGGCTGCATTCTCAAGAATCTCAAATTACTAATGCAACTATTCTCAAAAACTGATTCTTCAACAATCTAAATTTAAGGAGGTATGCCAGTGGTGCAACACTCGACACCAGATTCAACTACTGATTTAGTTACATCTGATGAATTTCCCAAACAGTTAGATATCGCTCAAGTTTCTATCTACGGACTGAGCTTTTTATCGGCTGGTATGTTTCTGTTTTTACCTTTAGTCAACCTACTGCATCCGAGCCATTGGCAGCGATTGATGGGAACCATTCACGGCTTGGGCGCAATGTTTGCAATGGTAGTAATGGTTTACACGGGACATTTGGCTTTCCCCTTACTGCGGGGTGCCGGTAAAATCTTGCCGCAAATGCGAACATTAGCCTTTTGGTCATCTATTTTGAGCTTTTTAGCCATAGCTACCGGCAACTGGGCTTATATGCGTTATCGGGCTGGCATGGACTTTGGCGGAGCTCGGGCTTGGCTGAAAGAAAACTCACCTTTAGTGCAGTATGTTTTGATGGAATATCACGAGTTTAGCGTCCTATTTACCCTGCCATTAGCAGTAGCTTGCACTTGGATTTTATGGAGCTACGGCGATGCAATTTTAGAAAAGCAAAATCGCCCAGTTTTAACTGCAACCTGCGTAGCTTTGATGGCCATTATGTTTTTTTCAATGGGTGGCATGGTAAGCGGACTTGCCGTTGCTAAAATTCATGCTCTGTAGTCAGCAGTTGCTAAAGATCGACTATCAACTATCAACTATCGTAGGAGATTTGTGAAATGACCAGACAATTATACCGCCAAAATCATGCGGATGATGAACCTTTTTACGGAAAATTTTGGAGCAAATTAAAACACTTTCCCAGCGGTTTAGCTGAGGGTGCGGCAACCGCACCTAGAGTTTCAGGCCCGGCAGCAGCAGCAATAGTTAGCGCTACAATTGGTTGTTTCACAATGATGGTGACTCACCATCTAGGGGACACATCCAAAGCCACAAACGAACTGCTTTGGAACCTCGGTAGTTGGATTCCGGGAAGTAAAACTAATGATGAATTGTGGGGCAATATCGGCAGTTACACGGGCAAAGAAACTATGTTGCTTGTCGGTTGGCTTGTCAGTTGGCCAATTCTGCACGTGATGTGGAAAAATCAGCAGATTAAAAGTCGCACCATATTTTTTTGGATGTTTGCTTTGTTAGTTGCTGCTACAGCTATGTCATGGCACCCTCTGTTCCCCTATTTGCCGTTAACTTAAGTAATGCGAGGTTTGTTGTCAATGGAAATAAAACATAAGCCACTCCCAGCCAGGGAAATGCACAAGATTGTCTGGATTAGTGTCGGAGTTTTGGTGATGTTCTTTGTCACTTTTCCGATCTCTATGTGGCGCGTCAGCCAAAAAGAAAAGTTTCGCGGTTTTCACGTCAAGTCTTTGACAATTGAAGGACAAAAATCTGCTAGTGCTGTTGCTAGTAAACCTGCTGAAGCAACAGCCACTAATAATAGCACACCTGTAGCTGTAAACAATGTAGTGACTGACAGTCAGAAAAAGCCTGCGGAGGCTGTACCTTTCACTAATAATACAGCTCAAACGCCGATCGCAAATAACCCTAAAGATAAGGCTGTTCAGGCTGTTCCTGTCTCAACACCTCAGCAGGAAGTTGCAATAGTGAATGGCGCAAATCAAACAGCAGAAATTACCGATCGCGCTCAGCTAGATGAGTTGGCAGTGAAAGTGTACGATCGCATAAATCGAACTTGGCAAACTAGCCCGACGTTCACTCAAAATCTAGTCTATCGAGTTAGTGCGAGTCAAGACGGGGCGATCGCTCATTTTGAGCCTCTCAATCAGCCAGCTAAGGATTTCAGCAAAGAAACTCCGCTACCAAATATCCTGAAGTCTGGGCAGACTGGTGGCAGTGAAGCAGCACCCGCTGCTAGATTTACGGTAGTTTTTGCTCCTAGCGGAGTTTTGGAAGTTAATCCGTAAAACTGGGCATATTAAAATACTGAAAAACCCGGTTTCTAAACAGAAACCGGGTTTTTGAACTAACAGCCAAAAATATAATTATTTATTAGCTTTAATTCATGCAGCTACAAGTTTTAAATAGTTGCGATGCTCGATCGCACTTTCAACTCCAAATTTACTTTAACATAATTTGCTACTTTAGGTAGGCGCGGATTCTCCAAATACTAAGTTATAGTCCTACCATCTATCAAGAGCGATCGCCCGACCATAAATGCACTCTCAAAAATTGCTAAAACCCGACGGCCGCCCGCTGACACTGTACAGCCGTTACCCAATTCCTGAAGGTATCGCAGCCGTAAGCCCCAGCAATGAACCCGTACAAGCAAACCCCCACTTTCGCTGGCATCCTTTGCGCGGGGAATGGGTAGCTTACGCCAGCCACCGTCAGGGTAGAACTTTTATGCCGCCGCCGGAATACAACCCGCTGGCTGCTACCATTAATCCTAAATTTCCGACTGAATTGCCGCCGGGAGATTACGATGTCGCAGTGTTTGACAACCGCTTTTCATCGATGATTTTGCAGGCCAAAAACCCTCCTGAAAGTATTGTTGAAACTCTCCCCGCTAATGGCGTTTGCGAAATTGTTGTTTTCACTCAAGATCCGCACACTTCCCTCGGGTGTTTAGAGTTATCTCACTTGGAATTGTTGTTAGAAGTATGGGCCGATCGCACTTCAGTTATCGGCAGCAATCCAGAAATTAAATACGTCTTACCCTTTGAGAATCGCGGCGTTGAAGTAGGCGTCACTTTGCATCACCCTCACGGTCAAATTTACGCTTATCCTTTTGTCCCTCCGGTGCCGGGACGGATGTTAGAATGCCAGTCAGTTTACTATCAAAAAAATAGTTCCGGTTTGCTGCAAGATTTGATTCAAAAAGAGATTGCTGACAAACAGCGAATTATTTATTTGGATGAAGATGCGATCGCATTTGTCCCCGCTTGCGCCCGCTACCCTTACGAAGTTTGGATTGCCCCGATCGCCCCTGTTGCTACTTTTATAGATCTTACCGCAAAACAGCGCCAAGGACTCGCTAAAGCCTTAAAAACAGTCACTCTCAAATACGATGGTTTGTGGCAGCGCCCGTTTCCTTATTTAATGGCTTGGTTTCAAGGACCGACAGACGGAAAATCGCATCCCGAAGCGCATTTGCACGCTGAATTTTATCCACCTTATCGATCGAGCGATCGGCTAAAATATTTAGCAGGTACCGAACTAGCTGCGGGAATGTTCGCCAACGACGCATTGCCCGAACAAACAGCGAAAGAATTGCAATCAGTGGCAATCGATCGATTTTAGATTTTGGATTTTAGATTTTCGATTTTAAGAATTGTAGATTGCAGATTTTAAGAATTGTAGATTGCAGATTGTAGATTAGAGATTTTTAAAATTGTAGATTGTAGATTTTGAATTGTAGATTGTAGAGATTTATGATAAACTCATCAAAACAAGAGGTCGATCGCAAACTCGAATTCATCCGCAAAACCCTAACAGAAACAGACTCGAACGCCCTGCGTTTGCGCGGTACTGACTGGTTTGCTTGGGCAACAGCAGGCGGTTCTAATACAGTATTACTGACCGCAGAAACCGGAGTTGCAGAAATATTAATTACCGCTGAAAATGCTTTTGTGCTGACAGATGAAATCGAAGCTCAACGCTTGCAAGATGAAGAATTGCCAGCTCATTTTCAAATGCACATCTACCCTTGGTCAGATATTGCTAAGCGCGAATCTTTCGTCACAGAAATGACAGAGGGCGGTAAAGTAATGAGCGATCGACCCAATGTCGCAGAAACGCCGATCGCCCCTGCCTTACAATCGCGCAAACAGGTAATGATGTCAAGTGAATTAGAGCGCTATCGGCGAGTCGGAAGTTTAGCCAGTCAAGCGATGACAGAGGTACTTTCGGCAGCTAAACCGACATGGACAGAATATCAATTAGCGGGTGCAGGTGCAGAGGCATTGTGGGCGAGAGGATTGCATCCAGCCCTGACATTAGCAGCAGGAGAAAGGCGTTTGCCCCTATACCGCCACGCCACCCCAACAGGCGAACAAATCGGGCGACAAGCAATGCTAGTATTTTGCGCTAGGGGCAGCGGTTTGTATGCGAATTTAACCAGATTTGTCTGTTTCGGTTCCCTGACAGAAAAGGATTCACAATTGCACCAAAAAATCAGAGAAATTGAAGCCGCTGCCCTGGATTTGTGCCAGCCCGGAGTATCGCTAAATGCTGTTTACTACGCGCTGAAAATAGCTTACGAAGAATACCGACATTCTCAGGCAATTCGAGAACACCATCAAGGCGGAACTACGGGATATTTGGCGCGGGAAATTATAGCGAGTCCGGCTACAACAAATATGTTAGCAGAAAATACAGTTGTGGCTTGGAATCCCAGTTTACCGGGAGCTAAAATTGAGGATACGTTTGTAATTGGCAGCGATGGAAAATTGGAAAATTTGACGTTCGATCGCACTTGGCCGAGTATCGAAGTAGCGGGAAGATTGCGCCCACTTCCGCAAATAATTTAGACGAAGGAAGAAGGAAGAAGGAAGAAGGAAGAAGGAAGAAGGAAGAAGGAAGAGGGAAGAAGGAAGAAGGAAGAAGGAAGAAGGAAGAAGGAAGAGGGGAGAGGGAAGAAGGAAGAAGGAAGAGGGAAGGAAGCTCCAAACCCAAATCGTGAGGCTTGGGAATCCTCGCCGTTCTACGGCGGGGTGGATGTCAAAACAGCAAATCCCTACTCAAATTAAGACAAATGTGACAATATCCAAGAAATTGCCCCTGCCACATCAGCAACTTTTTCAGACTCCGGTAACGGAGTTCGCTGCACCATCACCACCGGAATTTTCATCTGTCTGGCAGCTACAATTTTCGCGTAAGTAGCATCGCCACCGCTGTTTTTGCTGACGACTGTATCGATTTGATATTCTTGCAATAAATGCAGTTCGCTTTTCAGAAAAAATGGCCCTTTTGCTAATAACAAATTGCCAGGAGGAAGCTGAATTTCCGGTGCCGGAGGGTCGATCGCCCGCATTAAAAACCAAATATTATCCAAACCCGAAAATGCCCCTAATTCCTGCCTGCCGATCGTCAAAAATACCCGCTGCGATTGTTGGGATAATACCCTAGCAGCGACTGCGTGACTTTCAACTTCAATCCAGCGATCTCCTTCTATTTGCTGCCACGGCGGACGGACTAATATTAAATGCGGAATTTGACATTTAGCAGCAGCAACAGCAGCATTTAAAGAGATGCGATCGGCAAACGGATGAGTTGCATCAATTAATAGATCGATCGAGCAATTTTGCAAATATTGAACTAATCCATCAGCACCCCCAAAACCGCCAATTCGCACCGCACCTGCCACCGTTGCAGGCTGCTGAGTACGCCCAGCTAAGGAAGTTATCACCTCAATTTCAGGGATTTGAGAAACTCGCGCAGCTAACTGTGCGGCATCGCCAGTTCCCCCTAAAATTAGCAAGCGTTTTTTCATTAATAAATCAGTTGAGAGTTGATAGTTGAGAGTTGATAGTTGAGAGTTGATAGGTGATAGATGATAGTTGATAGTTGTAGTGCGAGCGTCCCCGCTCGCGATCGATTGATAGTTGATAGTTGATAGTTGACACTTAGCAGTCTTTTTGCGTACGTCATATACCTGTAGAGGAGAAGCATTCGGGCGATAATTTATGCAATAAATTCTAAGATTTATATCCGAATGCTTCGCCCCGGCTTTTACGCGATCGATACAAGCCCAAATAATATCAGTCGATAGTTGACAGTTTTTTAGTTGACAGTTGAAAGTTGACAGTTGCTCGATCGTTGTCAATTGTCCG
>JBOFTL010000291.1:0-3106 GCA_051652045.1 Microcoleus sp.
AATATAAAGACTGGCGATTAGCTCAACTTAACTGCCCATAGTGTAACAAGAAATTTCGGCTATCTGATAAGCATGTCATTTGACTGGTCTTGGTTCAGCCTCAACCGATCGCCATAATATATAACTACTGCATTAACAAATCGATTTACGGACAGTCCAGCCAGCCGCTTGCAATTTCGTTGCACCACTTCAAAAGCAATCGGGTCAAAAGCAATACTTTTAGGTATTCGCACAAGCGACTGATTTATTTGCTGGGTGTCAGGGGTCAGTATTACAACACGATTGCCATCTGTATTCGTCCATAAGCGATCGCCAAACTGAAGGACAACTAGATTGACAAATTTATTTGCAGATAGACCGCCCATCGTTGCGCGATTGCGATCAATAATTTCTACCGCAGCTTCCCAAAATTTAATCTCATAACGCTTTCGATCTGTCATTTACCTGTAACTATGGCAGTTTTTTGATGTAAAAAATATGTCTAAATGACATCTTATCGCATTTTTTGTTAAACAATTCAAGTCTGAAATGTTTGATGATCTTATTCAAATATGATCGCCAAACACAGGATTGAAACATCATGGGCCAGTGTACAACGCTTAAAACTGGGGAAGACCTAGAGCTTTACATTTCTGACACAAATGCGTCTTGCGAATTTTACACTTTGCCAACGGCAGCAGGAGCTAGGGCATGGAATATTCCTAGTGGAGCAACTGCGGCGGCGGCGGGAGCAAATACCGTTCCTCTAGGCACAATTCCTGCTGCTCTAACAAATTTGTTTATCCCTTCTGGAATGTATTTAGGATTTATTGTTGGTGGAATTGAGGTTCCAGTTCAACTTACCGCAAATGTAACAAATGCTTCTACATCCTTATCCGTAGAAGATTTGCCATTAGCCATCCCTTCTGGATCATTGTTCCGTTGGCCTGTTCTTGTTGGTGGGGTGACGAACTTAACCGTGAACAACAATCAAAATATTGTGACTGGGGAGTCGGGGGTAGACGGTTTCGCCCCTTCTGGCGTTGGGCTTGCTTCTGGGAGCTGGGATATTGCGATGGAAGAAGATCCAACTAACGCAGGACAATTGAATATTGAACGATTTCAATCTCTTGGCGAAACGTGTGTACTTAGTGCTTACGATCCTGAGTTTAGAACATTCCTGAAACGAAAATTCAGTCGTGCTCTTGGCTTATTTGGAACAGTTAGTGAAGCGAAGCCAAGAAACACTCAGCTTACAAAGACAGCAAACTTCACCTTGACTCGACGAGCAGAAAAGACGATTGGTGTCGCTGCTTAATTCATTTATTCCTCAATGTTTTTCTATTTAAGCGTTGAGGAATAAATTCCCTTGGAAACCATGTAAAGGTTAAAAATGAGACTACCATTTAAGACAAAAGACACAGAGAAAAAGGTCAGACTACTAAGTGCTCCTGATACGGTCTTCCCACTAATTTTTATCTCAAAGGGGTTTGTAACGCCAGCAGAGAAAGACTTTGTGACCGAGGTCCAATCCACGAAAGGGACAAGATCTCTTGAAGTTGGCAAAAAGATCCAAATGATCGCAGAAAAGGTTGCCCCGCATAATGGTGGTAATCCAAATGCAGTGGCTAAGGCATTGATTCAATATCGAGATAAAAGGGGTACAAACCGTCCACAGAATATTGATGCGGGACAAGAATGGAGTCCGTATCCACTTTTCGAGGAATACAGCGGATATTTTGGAATGTATGCCCAAGGTGAAGTTGATGCATTTCAGCTTTTTTTGCGAGAACATGCAGACCTTTGGGATTCATCCGCGATGGCAACGGTGTCGATGCGTAGAGCGCTCAAAAACGATGAGCTTGAGTATGATGCCAAGAAATGGAAAATTGAACAGGCACAAGAATTAGAAGATTTCTTTCTTGTTCAGCTTCAGAATTTTTATTATTTAGAACTGAACGAATTAACTCATTATCATTTGAAACCGATTGAGGGGACGGATGAATATGAGCTTAGATACGATACCAAGAATTACATTGTTGAGCAAAAAAAACAGGAGTCAACAGAAGAGGAATTAGAAGGGAAAGAGGATGCACTTGAAGTGGCGGCGGGAAAGTCTTAAGCGGATTACCTGAAGTTTCCGAAGATTGGGCGGCATTGTATTGGGAATGCCGACATTACTGGAAAGGATGCCCAGAATTTAGCCCTGAGAATTTCGGAGATTTACCAGTTCCATACATTATGCAAGCTATTGAGCACGGGAAACGACTTTATTTTAGGGACCTACACCACAATTCTGTAGTTCCTGGAAGGGCTCTATCGTTTCAAGCTGCAACCAAGGGGACAAGTCTAAAAACGGACGAAGTTTTTCCATGGATAAAACTTGCCTTCCCAAGCGAACAAATCGAATTCCCGCCAAAAGCTGTTGCAGCAATTCATGCCTTAACTTCAAGGAGATTCTATCCAAGGTGGATAAAGGGGATTTTGCCATTCGAGAAGATTGAAGGACTTGCAAAAGCGAAAGAAGTGCCGGACCCCGTGGCCTATATTTCCAACGAATTTGTAGGGTTTGCGCCAGAGTCTATCAACAAAGAATGGGTTTATTTCCCCGTAGCTGTGTTTGATATTCCAGAAGACAACGAAGAGCCTATCACCTTATATGTTGATGGATTACTCCCTGTCATGGACATCATCGTACCAAAGGTAGGACGGGGCTACTACACAGACGAAAAGTTTGTCATAACCAGACATTACGAGGCGGCGATCGCAAGTGGCTGACGAAGAGTTAGGCGGTGGTTATAATGCGGGTTCGGTCTACGTCGGCATAGAAGCCGATGCAGACCAATTCTTCGCGGGGTTTGACGCGATCGCCGCCAAGGTCGCCCAAACCGATTGTATTCCTGTCAAAGTTTGCCCTGATGAACGGCACTTTCAGCGATCGCTATCTGAACTGCGCAATAACGTCAGAATTGACTGCATCAAAGTCCCAATTTGCTTAGATGAACAAGAGTTCCAACGAAATATCCGGGATGCGCGAAAGTTAGCGGCTGACTATTTTGCTCAGAATCCATTCAAGATTGGCTTTGATACATCGGCATTCCAATTTGTCCGAGCTGAAATTGCGTCC
>JBOFTL010000292.1:0-4581 GCA_051652045.1 Microcoleus sp.
AGAAAGGTCGGATACGCGGGCATCAGATCCGAAGTGACCGAAATTTTTAGTTTTGATAAGAACATCGAAACCGTTATGGAGTCCAGAACATATAAATCCTCAGAGAATGAAGAAGGCTGGTGTGTAAGCGTGAAAACCAGACGAGTAGGAACAATACTTTATAAAATTTATACAAAATATGGCGATGGAAGATCATTTGAAACCCCTTGGGAAGAACATTTTGGGATTCTTTCTTACCAAGGAGCAGGGTTTTGGAGTGACAATATAGGATGCTATCTAAGTAGAGTTGACAGCACTCAAACCGGGAGAGGGCAGTACACTGAGGGATCGCCCATTGCTCCAGGAAGACGATTAGGGGTGCTTAACGTAGGCATCGGTGGGGTTTTCAGTTATGTTGAATATACTATTTATTACCAAGGGACATCTGGCCCTGCAGTGATACCAATTAATGGGACCGAGGATAGCTCGACTTCAGTAAGCATCCCAGACAATACAAGAGTAAGAGATAGAATTGCTGCAGCGCTGGGAATGACGGGGGGAGGAAGTTATTATTACCATACAAGAGCTGGATTTAGTTGGACTAGTCTCCCAAGAAATAATGGATATCAAGAATGGGGGCGAAGTTGTGTTTCTAGCGAAATAGGATTAATAAATTATTCGGGATCTAGATCCAGTTTTAATACATCTAATTATGATAGCCAAGGACAGAAAGACGTTGCTTACGTATCAAGCTTTAATGGTGCGTATACTTTTCAATCCATCCTTGAACGCACGCAGAGTTTTGACATAATCAATCAAGAAACAAATGAAGGACCAGAAGTTCAATGGGGATATGGAGCATCTTGCGTTGTTACAGATGAGTTCCCTGTAGAAGTAAGACAACTTATTCCAGTAGGAGGAGCTTTTGATGTAATATATCCAGTAGAAACATCTTCAAGTTCTAGAAGTTATTACGATTATCAATATTTACCAGACGGACAATGGATTACACCAACTGAGTTTTATCCTGGTTTTAGCACTAGAACAGTAACCATTGTTGGGACTCTTGGCATTTCTTCCGCTACCGGAAGAACGAGCGTTTTCACTTTTGGCAACAACGCACAATATTGTTATTTTAATGCTTATGAATCTGGGACAACTCGCAGAATATTAAGAACTCCTGTGGGAGAAATTGAGCTTCAGCAATCCGACCCTACTTACTCTTTATGGCAAAGTATATCAACAGGAGAAAATGCTTATACAAGCAACAATAAAGTTATTTTTTCTAAAGTATCTATTGCAGACAATAGTTATGGGGTGAATCTTATTAACGAAAATACGGAATGGAATGTAGAAACTTATGAGCAGCAAGGATCTGTCTTTAACCAAAATTCTGATACATCAGGGATTGCATTAGCAATCCCTCTCAATGCTAATGCTAATGTTAACTTATTAAATTATTATCAGGTAAACGCGTAAAACCCCCGCGTTTTAACCGGGGGATATAAGCGCGTACCGGATTTATCCGGTCTTGATAGCCGACACTTTCGCCACATACCCACTGTTTTATGCTAAAATATTGAGCATAACCATTAAGCAAGTCGAGCTAATGTTGATTTTTGAGTTTAAGGTGAAAGGCAAGCCTGTTCAGTACTCCGGCATTGATGACGCGATTCGGACTACTCAATTCATTCGGAATAAGTCAATCCGCTATTGGATGGATAACCCGAAAGTGAGTAAGTACGATTTGAATAAACAGTGCGCGGTACTGGCAAAGGAATTTGACTTTGCCGATGAACTTAATTCAATGGCGAGGCAGTCCGCAGCGGAGCGGGCTTGGTCGGCGATTAGCCGATTCTACGACAACTGCAAAAAGCAAGTAGCAGGGAAGAAAGGCTATCCCCAATTCCAGAAAGATTGTCGCTCAGTCGAGTACAAGACCTCTGGATGGAAACTTGACGACAATCGCAAATACATCACTTTCACTGACAAGAAAGGGATAGGGCGATTGAAGTTGATGGGTAGCCGGGATCTAAACTTCTATCAGCCAGAACAAATTAAGCGAGTTCGCTTAGTTCGTCGGGCCGATGGCTACTATGCTCAATTTGCGGTTGATGCAGAACGGTCAGAGTCAGCAGAAGTGACTAGCAAGGCGATTGGGTTAGATGTGGGTTTGAAAGAGTTCTACACCGATTCCAATGGCGTAATGGTTGAGAATCCCCGTTTCCTGCGCAAGTCAGAGAAACGCTTGAAGCTGGCTCAACGCCATGCTTCAAGACGGGTGAAAGGTTCTAAAAATCGTGGCAAAGCACGGGTGATTCTGGGTAAACGCCATCTCAAAATAAGTCGGCAGCGCAAAGACCACGCCATTAAATTGGCGCGGTGCGTAATCACATCAAACGATGTAGTGGCCTATGAAGATTTGAGAGTGCGCAATTTGGTAAAGAATCACTGTCTTGCTAAATCGATTAACGACGCATCCTGGTATCAATTTCGGGTATGGCTGGAATATTTTGGCAAGGTGTTCGGCAAGATCACCATTGCTGTAAATCCTGCCTACACAAGCCAGGAGTGCTCTCAATGCGGCGTTGTGGTCAAGAAATCACTATCCGTTCGCACCCATGTCTGTCAGTGTGGGTGCGTGATGGATCGAGACCATAATGCGGCGAGAAATATCCTCAGTCGGGGATTGAGTACGGTAGGGCATACCGGAACTTTCGGGCTTGATCCGAGTAACGCTTGGGGAGTTGAGACCGCTACTTTGGTTGGAGCAATCCAATCTCAGCAAGTCACGACGCGGAGCCAAGAATCCCCGCCTCTTTAGAGCGGGGAGTATCAATTAACTTCTCCCTAGTGCATTCTGTAGCGCTACATCAGCGTTACTCAATGCCAAACATTGAGTATCAGTCAGCGAGGTAGTTGTTGAAATAATCAAAATTGACCTGAGATTACCCGTTGCCATTTTGCCACCAGTTGATGCACCACCACTCATGATATAAAACTCTCCAACGGTCGGAGATATTGTCCCACGAGCAATATTGACAGTTGTGTTGGTTCCTACCGAAACGCCATCTTTGAAAACTGTTCCTGTAATATTACTTGCTCCATTCGCTGCAGAGCGGATCACATAATTGCCTGTATTAGCAGCAGTGCCAATATTCCAGTTGCCATATTGATGTCCAGAAAATCCCCCCGCTGTAGCTTGATCTATCCCAGCTACAGATATGCCGCTACCATTTATTCCCAAGGAATAGTGACCGACTGTAGCTTCATATCGAAACGGGAACGTATTGGTTCCCCCGGCGGACGCTAACGCTCTTACACTGGCTTGAATAGTTGTAAAACGGGTATTGGTTAATGCTGATGCTAAAAATGCCCTTGGGATTCTAACATCAAATCCCCCAGTGCCCTGAACATTAGCCCCAAATGTGTTGAATACTGCCTCATTGGAAACATCAAGAATATTATGAGCCGTATTTGTCGGAGCTACAAAATTTAACCTTGCACGAGCAAGCGTCCCCCCAATCATTGGATAAAATGCTATTACATTCGCCCATGTCGTAACAGCATCTATTGCTGTTAGCCAATTACTGAGAGCTGTAATTTCTCCAGCAGACAGTGTATATCCAGCAGTAGCAAGCGCTGCCTGATAATCAGTTAATCGATTGTCAACGGTACCTGTATAAAACTCAATTCCTGTAAAATCTGCAGGACTTTCCACAACCCAGACATTGTTACCAAGATGAAAGAGGTCAACGCCTGCATATTGATGAGTAGTTAGCCTACGCACCCCAGTATCCTGCGCTCCCTGACTATTTATAAACGTCGCGCCCTTAACTTGCCAACGTCCAGTCCCTTTCCCTCGGATAGACCGTCTTCTAAAATCAGCAATCCCTGGAGGCATTGTAGCCGTTAACGTCACAGTGGAATCTGCAACAATGCCTACATCTGCGTTCGCACCAGAAAGCGTAAGATCTGTTATCTCGTTAGTCCATGTCATTCCAGCTCCGCCGCCGCCACCCGCAGCCGGAGCGTCGCTGATTATATTGAGGTAGACAGATCCAGCAGCAACGGTATCGGGACCAGAAGGCAATGGTGTTACGGCAACTGTATAGGCATTCGGCGTAACACTTGTATCCAGGATCGCATCAGCGTTGCAGGTGTATCGAAAGTAGCAGGTAGCACTTTGCCGAATTTCTATAATTGCATTTTGCCTCAGTCTACTCAAAATAGCTGTCAATGTAGGATCGTTCGACTGTTCCTCTGTCGAAGAAAAAGAAATAGCTGTTGCAGTCCCAGGGGTAGCAGCATTTGCCCGAAACTGTTTAGAGCCAGCGGGTAGCGTTGTTGTTGAGTTGTATGCAAATTTTAGCCCGCCAATAACGCCTGCGGAGGCCGTACCTACCGCGTCGCTCAAAATCATCAAATAGACAGTGTCAGTTGTCGCGATCGCGTCCGGACCAACAGCCTCAGATACTACTGCGACGTTGTAACAATCGGAATTACCGCTTGCATCCAGCACAGGCGCGCCTGTGGAACGATATCGAGCATAGGCGGTAGCGGATTTACGAACCTCAAAAATTGCTCCTGTAGTTAATCTTT
>JBOFTL010000293.1:0-8384 GCA_051652045.1 Microcoleus sp.
ACCAGCAGTTAGTTCAACAAAACCAACAACTGCGGCGAGAAGTAGAAACCATCATTCAAGCATCGGTATACTTACAGCAAGCAGTCACCTCAGCTCAAGGCGTCAGCCAGACGGGGATGCCTCAAATGCCTCCCGTCAAGCCCAACAGTTTTAACGCGGAGCCGCCTCAAGCTGCACCGCCACCGCCTCAGATTAATTTTTCAGTAGTCCCGCCAGCCCCTGCGCCCGCAACACCTGCGAAAGTATCATTTCCCAGTCCCGAACCCGTAGCAGCCACATCCCCCGCGATTCCTGAAAAACTTCCCGAAAAATTGTTTGCAGAAGTTCCCCAAATTCCTTACCGGGTGCGCTCTCAACCGAAAACATCTTCAGACTTAAGTGGATTGTGGTTGGCAATCGCGATTTTTCTGATTGTCATTGCCGCTTTCGGTGGGGGCTATTTAGTTGTTCGCCCCCTGTTGATGAAGCGTTGAACTTCTCACAAGAATCCCACGGATCGATTCCTATATGGCGACCCGCGGGATTTTAAATCAAACTTAGCATAAAATTGTCAAACTTACGCTAATTCCAATCATCCTCTGGCGGCACTCGCTTGTGCGAAGCGAGGCGCATACTGCTCTCCACAAGCAGAATCTAGGATGCCCAACCCTGGCTCGAAACCGCGTGTAAACTCCGTGAGTTTTACCTGTTTAGCTTCCAGAGCTTCCTGCAAAACCTGCATGGCTCGGTGAGGATCGCCCGCTCCGCAGAAAAATAAATCTGCTGCAAAGTAGCCGTGTTCCGGCCAAGTATGGATTGCGATGTGAGACTCTGCTAAAGTTGCAGTAGCCGTAACTCCGTGTGGGCTAAACTGGTGCACGCACAAATCGATGAGAGTAGCTCCGCCGGCTGAGATTGCATCGAGCATGGCGCGGCGGATGCGTTCTGGGTCGTTGAGCAGGTCTGCTGGAGACTGCCAAGCATCAGCGACCAGATGGGTTCCCAATTGTTTCATTCTGTCGGGTTTTTCCTCCACCCTATAATGTGTCAAACCTTTTAACGGTATCACGGTGTTGAAAAAAAATCAAGTAGGTTTATCAAAAAAGAAAGATGAACGGGTTCCACTCGAATGGTGCAAGATCCAAACTTAATGTGGCTCTCTTGTCGCCCGTTATTTGCGTTGGCGCACCGCCTGCTGTGAAAGGCTGATGCTCTCTCGCCACGCAATGACAAATAAAGAAGCGTTAAATTTTTAGTGACAGCTCAATAGAGGGCTGGAAATCCCAGCCCCATTAACAAGCAATCACTCTTTTGGGTGATGCGAAACAAATACTCTAGCGGATATATTCTTTTAAGATGCTGTTGCGGTTGGGATGGCGCAACTTCCGCAGGGCTTTAGCTTCGATTTGCCGAATCCGTTCGCGGGTGACATTAAAGATTTGACCGATTTCCTCTAAGGTCTTCATCCGTCCGTCATCCAATCCGTAACGCAGGCGCAGCACGTCGCGTTCGCGGGGACTGAGAGTATCTAAAACACTTTCCAAATCTTCGCGGAGCAAATTCTTCGATACTTGGTCTTCGGGCGTTTCGCCGTCGGACTCAATAAAGTCTCCGAGGCGCGAATCTTCCTCTTTTCCGATGGGAGTTTCCAGAGAAATGGGCAACTGTGCTGATTTGGCAATGAAACGCAACTTTTCGATCGTCATTTCCATGCGTGTAGCAATTTCTTCTTCGGTTGGCTTGCGACCCATTTCTTGAGAAAGCAGTTTGGTAGTTTTCTTAATCCGCGATATGGTTTCGTAAAGGTGAACGGGGAGGCGGATGGTGCGAGATTGGTCGGCGATCGCCCTGGTAATGGCTTGACGGATCCACCAAGTCGCGTAGGTCGAGAATTTGTAGCCTTTTTCATGGTCAAATTTCTCAGCAGCCCGGATTAAGCCCAAAGAGCCTTCTTGAATTAAATCTTGAAAAGACAAACCGCGGTTCATGTATTTTTTGGCGATCGACACCACCAAACGCAAGTTTGACTGCACCATTTTTTCTTTGGCGCGGCGTCCGACGTGCAAGCGGTGACGGAAGGCAGGCAGTGCCATATCTACAGCCTTAGCCCATTCATTATCTTTTGGTTCGCGGTCTAACTCGGACAATAATTGTTCTCGAACTTGTTCTAATTCGAGCAAATCCGCAATCTTGCGAGCGAGTTCAATCTCTTCGTCAGCCCGCAGCAGACGAATCCGACCGATTTCTTGCAGGTAAAGACGGATCGAGTCTTCTGTATAGTGCTTTTTCTTAGCCTGAGCCCGACGGCGGGCTTTAGCGCCCTTGCCGGATTTAGAGTCGTCGTCATCAGACTGAGAATCTAAAAAATCTTCGCGATCGTCTTCTTCGTCGATAAAGAGTTCCAACTCGCTATCAGGCAAAACGCTTTGAGCGTTGCGCAGCAACTCGATGGTTTCCATTTCGGGTTCGATTGTGGTTTCGAGTACGGTGTTAGCCTGGATCATGCCGTCTTCCTCATGCTCCTGAATTGAAGAATAAATAACAGTGAGATAGTGTCTGTTTGTAGTTTAGACAACTTAGCCAGTATTGGCATTACCCCAGCAAAAAATATTTGGTTGTTTTTTTGCGGTACGAGTTGTAAGAACTTTGGAAACAATAAAGTTTCTAAAGTTAATTGGAACTCATGTTTGAAATTGCGATCGCGACACTGACATTAGCCGGCTTCACAACATAGAGTTCAAACTGAGTGTTTTGCTGTTTGAGGGCAGCGATTTTAGGAACTCTCTGTGATGCTTTCCCCAGAGAGATACTCCAAGACGCGAGAGAACTCACCTCTATAAATACTGGCTTTTTAACTTGCTGCTTGAATTTTTTACCGCTGTAAGAAAGCTTGCAGCGTACTTTGCAACTTCCGTCTTGAAGGTGTCGAACTTTGGTTTCGCCTGCTGTGAAAAGGTGGTACCCGACATAGCTGTACGGCGAATTTTTGCCGTATTTACAGCACGCCTGCCGCACGAACCGCAACATTTGTAGGCTCAAGCAAAAGCCCGATCGGGATCGGATCTTGCAAAGACATTTCAGATTGTAACCTTTCTTACAAAAAATGGAAGTTGTTTTCCCAATCTTTGTCAAGAATTCAGCAAACTCTGTCAGTTTAGCTTAACAATTCCGGCTCGCGTGCTGCCAGCCGAAATTTTGACGCTCTGTATTAGCAAGCAACATTAGCAAGCAACAGCCCTGTTTTCTGCAAATATTTGGGTGAACGGCTGTGGCGTAATGCTCGATATTTGACCGACGGTTGTCGGACTGTTCGAGACGCAGCCAGAATTCCGGCTCATGCCATCCGTGTAGATGCACCCATCATCTTTATCCTGTTTCCCCGATCTGAGTCATGTACAATTTGCGATCGAATCCATCTTGTATCTGTAATTGTGAAATGGCAACTCTGGGTGAGAAGCCGAGAATTCCCCCAAGTGAAGTGCTGCGGGTTTATTAGTGCAACAGGGGGGTTTGATTGCTAAGTTAGCTGCTTGGTAAAACTTATCTCCACTTACCCAAAGCAGTCTTTGCGGTAAGAGCGCGTTCACTTCCTACGCTGTTGATAGTCGGCTATCCCAAGATAAGTAGGCTATCCCCCTGGCTGTCAAGGGTTTCCAATTGAAAATGTTGATACTTACGTTTAAATCAATGTTTCGAGTCCCAGTTGTGCCATCGCACCGATCGAACAATTTTACTTTAGTCCAAAAGCCGTCAAACTAAGGAGAGGGTTGGAAGCCCTTTTCCTTGATAAATTTTATCTAGAGTTTGGTGGAGGCGCAACTCTCGGTCGCCACTTTTGGCAGAATTTTTTGGGGAATTTTCGCTCGCTCGCTTCGATTGGCAGGGAAAATCGAGATTTAACCCGAACTCACTTCACACTTGCTTTAAATATAACGCTGGAATGTGAAGATTTGAATAACAACCAAATCAATTTTTGGTATCATTGGTGCGAGTGCGCGTTATTAATTTAACAGAAATAAATTACTGTTGGTTCCGCAGTCGGGGATTCACAAACTCGTTCAATCCTTCTCCTACTAGAGATAATCCGACTACCATTAAAGTCATGGCCAAACCGGGAAACAGGGCTGTCCACCAAATGCCCGTCGGCAAAGCATCTAAGGCTAAACGCAAGTCATGTCCCCATTCTGGAGTTTCTTCGGGAAGGCCTAAACCGAGAAATCCTAAACCTCCCAAGGTTAAAATTGCATCGGCAGCATTGAGAGCGAACAGTACCGGCACGCTCTGAATTACATTGAGAAATAAGTATCGAGAAAGGACTGTCCAAGTGTCAGCACCCATCGCTCGGGCTGCTTCTACAAACAGTTCTGTTTTGACGCTGGTAGTGTGATTTCTTACCACGCGGTAGTATTGAGGAACGTAGGAAATACTGAGGGCGATCGCGGCATTGAGAACTCCTTTGCCAACTACAAAAGCTAGAGTCAAAGACAGCAGCAATCCCGGTAAAGTATAAATTGTATCCATTAGAAATAACAGTACCCGATCGAGCTTGCCGCCCAAATAACCGCTAACCAAACCCAGCGGCACTCCGATAAATAAGCTCAAAGCAGTAGCTAATATTACTACCTGCCAAGCAGCCCCAGAGGCAAACAGGGTGCGGGAAAACACATCGTAACCTTGACGGGTAGTACCGAACCAGTAAGCTGGCGATGGCGGTTCGTGAATCGGATTGATTAAAGCATCTGTCGGATTTTGCAGCCAACCCCAAGCTTGCAGGGCTGGAGATAAGAGGGCTATCAGTACGAAGGCGACAGTTAATGTCAAACCCACCCACATCATTTTCATTGACAGGTTTGACGGTGCGATCGAGTTAAAAAATCGTGGCAATTGGAGGGGAGTTGGAGCCATTGTTGGGAAGAGGGAATTGGGAATTGGGAATTGGCAAAAATTATAGCAACCACTAAGGTCATCGGGAGGTTCTTAACCGCTGAAACCTTTGTCTCCAATTGCATTTTCCTTCTTGCTTCTTCTTTCTTCCTTCTTCCTTCTTCTAAGGCTACAGATTGCTGGCAATTAACTCGCGGTACTGACTTTTTGGCTTAACTCCCTTGAGCTCAGTCACCAAAGCTTTGTCTTTAAAATACTGAATCGTCGGCGTACCGACAACGCCAGCATTCTCAGCAATTTCTGGATCTTCTTCGATATCAATTTCCACGTAGTGGATTTTGCCCTCGAATTCATCTACTACTTTGCTCAAAATTGGCTTGAGGCTGTGACAAGGGCCGCAAGTCGGAGCAGAATACTTGACCACGATCAGTCGATCGCTCTCGTGGAACAGTTTCCGCAACGCATAACCTCCCTCGTGGCGCGTGTCATTGAGATCGAAGTTCTCGCTGGTTTTGCGAACTTTTGGAGCTTCCGGTGCTGCTGCGGGTTGTTCCGATTCCTCGGTTTGATGGAATTCTTGAACCAAACCGTTCGAGGACAGCCATCTTTCTGCCAGCATCGCGCCCATACAGCCACTACCTGCGGCGGTAATTGCTTGGCGAAACTCATGGTCTTGCACGTCCCCAACAGCGTAAACTCCCTCAACGCTAGTTTCTACTGAGCCGTGTTTGGTAACGATATAGCCTATTTCGTCGAGTTCGAGCCGATCTCGAAACAGTTGAGTGTTAGGAGTGTGACCGATCGCGTAAAACAATCCTTTCACCATCAAATCGCTTTCGTCGCCGGTCTGGATATTTCTAATTCTCACCCCGTCCATTTTGCCACCAGCTTCGCCCAAAATATCCACTGCTTCGGTGTTCCAGTGAACGGTAATTTTGGGATTGCTCAACACTCGATCTTGCATGGCTTTACTCGCCCGCATCCGATCGCGCCTCACCAGCATATGTACGTGAGAGCCGTATTTGGTCAGATAAATCGATTCTTCTGCTGCGGTATCCCCCGCGCCGATGACAGCTAAATCTACTCCTTTAAAAATTGGAGTGGCGCCGTCGCAAATCGCACAGGCGGAAATTCCGTTGCTCCAAAATACGTGCTCGCTAGGTAATCCCAAGCGTTTTGCCGTCGCGCCCGTAGCGATGACTATGGTATTAGTTTTGATTTCCCGTTCGTCCGATCGCACGGTAAACGGACGCTGGCTCAAATCTACGTAGGTTACATCTTCTGTATGCAGTTGGGCACCCCAACGCACCGCTTGAGCTTTCATCCGATCCATGAGTTGCGGGCCGGTAATGCCTTCGGGGAAGCCGGGAAAGTTTTCTACTTCTGTTGTCGTCATCAGTTGGCCGCCGGGAATGCCTCCCATTTGGTAGCCTTCAAAAACTACTGGTTTGAGGTTTGCACGACCGGCGTAGATGGCGGCCGTGTAGCCTGCGGGCCCGGAGCCGATAATTACTAGGTTTTCTACGGTTTGTTGGGTCATTGCTGCTTTATTAAACTCATAACGACTTCGCTTTATTTGGATTGTAGCAGAAAAAGGGAGAGTACGATCGACTTTGTAGCTTGTCTCGCCACCGGAAATCCCTAAAGTGATTTTGCGAAGCCTACACCGCAATCTTTGATTCGGTGTAGGAGGATGTCACTGATGCGCGGAAATTTGGTAGGGACAGGGCAGTGTCCATTGGTGTCAACTTAAGCTGTCAGTCCGCCCAGTCCTTCCGTCCGCCCGTCAGTCCGCCAGGGGTTGAAACCCCTGTCGAGAGAGCGAAAGTCCTCCTCAGAAAACCGAGGGGGAGAGGGGGAGGGGGAGAGTTTCTTTGATTCATAACGGGTGTTTCGCGCCCGTGGGATGCTCTCAAAGAGGACTGAAGAACTCATTAGTCGTCTTCAGACGACTTTAGCTTTGAGGCAGGGGTTTGAACCCCTGCCGGACTATTGGTTATACGTTAAGTTGACGCCAATGGGCAATGCTGTGTCCTTAAAGTATTTTATGCCGATCGATAACCATGTCGTTGCGAGTCGATCGCGCTTCTGAGTCGCTACTGCCCTTTTGATAAGCAAAAGCAATGTGACGCTCCCATACTAATTGCAAGCAATATAGTTTGGGCATCTGAGTCCTGTTAAGGATATCGAGATCTTCCTTTGAGATACTCCAAATTGTTTCTCTCTACGGCGTTTTATAGTGAGGAACACGTAGGGCCCCACTGTAGTTCAATTATACCAAAGATTGTCGATTTCGGCGGTGATGACTTCCCTGTTGCGGAGCTTTCTGGGTCAGCCATCCCACCTCAATCAACCGGGCTTTTATCCCACACCAATCTGTCAACGATCTGGTGTGGGATTCGGGCCGAACTAGCTAAAGTTCAAACTGGTTCTTCCGCACAGGCCTATACCAAAATATTAGTTGAAAAAGTCAAACAGCAATTCCCACGTATCAGTAAGCTCTACGCAGGTATGGATCTCCCGATCGAGCGCGTCAAAAATAGTATTTTCAAAATGGAGTTGGTACTTTTAAACAAATAGTACCTCCTAGATGCGGGTGTGCAAAAAAAAGTTCTCTGGCGTGCAAATGCAATCGACTTGCTGAGTGCCGATATCCGTACAGTCGATCGCCCAAAATTGCCATTCCCAATCCCCTAGCATCGGCTGCATGAACTCTCAATTGATGCGTTCGTCCCGTCAGCGGTAAAAATTCGATCCGAGTGTGATTTCCCTCTGTTGCTATTACCTGAAATCTCGTAATACTGGGCTTGCCGTACTGCCAGTCTACCTGTTGTAGCGGGCGGTTTTCGGGATTTCCCCAAAGTGGCAGTTCGATCGTCCCGGCATCAATTTTTAAATTACCAGACAGCACTGCTTCATAAACTTTGCGAACTTGTTTTTGAGCAAATTGTCCGCTCACTTGGCGGTAGGTTGCTTTGTCGCGTGCTAGCAGCAAAATACCCGATGTTTCTAAATCCAGTCTGTGGACTGCCCTCACTTCTCCTCTCTCGGGTAGCAAGTTTTGCAAGCGGCTTTGAACGCTATCTTGATTGGCAAAATAGCGACCGGGAACTGATAGCAATTCTGCTGGTTTGTTGATAGCAATCAACCATTTATCTTGATAAATAATTGGTAATTGATAACTTTCACATAACCAGCTAGCAACCGAATTGTTTGCTAATTGTGCTGGCTGGAATGAAGTATGTTCGCCAACAAATTCAGTTTCATCAATCCGATCGGACTTACACACTTGTGAGGAAAAATGAGCCTTTGCGATTACTTCGCTGTCGCTCGTAATAGCATAAGATTGTATTCCTTGCGTCAGTCCTGTCTGACTCAGTAAATCCTGCGATGGTTGCGATCGAGCGATTTGCCCGATCGTCCCAGATTTATGTTGCACTATTCCAGACAACAAAAAACCCATCAGCGGCTGACATCGATCGGCACAAGCACCGTAAAATACTCCCTGAATTTTATCTCCC
>JBOFTL010000294.1:0-2933 GCA_051652045.1 Microcoleus sp.
CGATCGTCGAAACTCTAACGGTTAGGGAACTATCATCAGCCCTTTCTGCCCCTAAATTTTCCTGATTCTCCAATCCAATTCCTGCAAAAGTTAAACTATCAAAAATTTTAATTTGATTCCAAAAATGAAGTTCTAAATCCACTAAATTTTGTAAGTTTAATTGCCGTAAATCTAAGGCAACAGCATTACTTTGATTGACTTGATGGGGAACAGTAAGATAAGATTTCAGGTTTAACTCAATTCGGTTAGTAATTTCTCCTCTTAGTTGCGTCGCTACATCATTAACGGCTTGCTGTCCGTTTTTAAATGAAAGATATCCTACTATTCCGACTGCACCAAATGTTTGCAAAACAAAAGGAACAATCAGAACAGTACGTAATGGTAACTTACCAGAGAGTTTGCCGAAGCCGGAAAAGAGGTTTTTAATTAACATATTAAGTAACTCTAGCCTCGATCGGATTGAAGTACAGTTTGGTAATGTGAATTGATAATTTATAATTACTCTATCTCTTATATTACTTACATGAAAATAGCTCAAAAAACAGTTAATTACCACAATCAAAAATCTCAAATCCCAAATCGCACTCTGTCAGGAAAATCTCGCTCGCTGGATGTATAGTAGCGTACAAAAATCAATTGAAAATTCCCTAACATCTGGTAATCGAAAATCTCAAACACCCTAATATATGGCGTTAAGGTACACAGTGCGCACCTTACATATATAATACTTGCGTCCAAGACTGTCTAAAATGTCCTAATATTTACACCCAATCAAAAATCTAAAATTGCTTGGTTGGCAAACCATCTTGAAATACCAGCAAGTTTCCCGGTTGAATTTGCGTCCAGCTTTCATTATCCGTAAGAGGCAAAGTAGCAATAACCGCCACTCGATCTCCCTCATTTGTCAGTTCCCGAAAATCTACAGTAATATCTCGATCGATCGAATGCGCGCTAGCAAAAGGTGCTTGCCGCACGATGTAATGCAGGTGAGTGGAACAATGCGCGAACAAGTGTTCGCCATCGGAAAGTAAATAATTAAAAACTCCGAACTTGGCTAAAGTTTGAGTAATTTTGTTCAATACCGCATAAAGATCCGCCACAGCCGGCTTGTTTTGCGGAAAGCTCGATCGCAGCTTTTCTAATATTAAACAAAAAGCCTGTTCGCTGTCTGTTTTGCCGACAGGTTTGTAAAAATCTCCTTTTTCTAGATGAAAATTTTCTAAATTGCCATTGTGAGCAAACACCCAATAACGACCCCAAAGTTCTCGAATGAAAGGGTGGCAGTTTTCCAAAGAAATTGCACCTTGAGTAGCTTTGCGAATGTGAGCGATAACGTTAGTTGAGTGAATCGGATACTGGCGCACCAATTCTGCAACAGGAGAATCTACCGCAGGTTTGGAGTCGAGAAACATCCGGCAGCCCAAACCTTCAAAAAAAGCAATTCCCCAACCGTCTTGATGAATGTCCGTCTTACCACCTCTTGCAGAAAAACCTTCAAAAGAAAAGCAAATATCTGTCGGAACGTTGCAGTTCATTCCCAGTAATTGGCACATAATTTTGAATTTTCTGGATTTTGCTTCGATCGCGCAGCTATTAGCAGCATAGCTCAGTGATAATATTATAGTATTAAGGCGCATTTAAAAAAGTTAAATAAACCTAATATTTTGGCTCGATCGACCTTAATGATACTGAAACAACAGCAAATATTGTCGCCTATTTAATAGAAGTATTTAATGAAGGGGTTCCCAGTTTAAGCCCTGTAAGTTCAGAGAGCGATTGGGTATCTATGAGATGGTAAATACCTATATAAAGTAGTGACTACTTTATCGATTTTAATTACGATCGCCCTCAATATTTATCGATCGGATCGCAATTCAGATTTTTTTTTCTACACTTTTTCAATTAAACGACGCCCAAACAAACCCTGTGGCCTCACCAACAACATCACAAACAATATACCAAAAGCCACAGCATCTTTGTAAGCCGAAAAATCCCCCGGTACAAAAGCCTCAACCAAACCGATTATAAATCCACCAAGCACAGCCCCCGGAATACTCCCCAATCCCCCAAGCACGATGACGGCTAAACCCTTCAAACCAAAAGCAATACCAAAATATGGTCCAGCTATACTAACACTAGAGCCCACCAAACTTCCCGCCAAACCAGCCAAAATGCTGCTCACAAAAAACGTCAAAATAATATATTTTTCAGTATCGATACCCAACAAACTAGAAGTAGTAGCATCTTCAGCTACCGCCTGCATTGCTTTGCCAAACTTAGTAAAATTTATTAAATAAGTTAGAACTAGGACGATCGCCACACACACCGCGAAAATTACTATTTGAACGCTGCGAATTGGAATAGGTTTTTCCGCCGTTCCAAAGTTAATAGCTGCGGGCAAATTCCCATAAGTATTAGCAGGAAAAGTATAGATTTCCGCACCTACAAGGTACTGAATAATATTTGCGATCGCCACCGCCGCCCCTAAACTAGAAACCACTGTTAGCAGTGGATCTGAGTTTCTACGACGTAAAGGCAAAAAAGCAACTCGTTCGATAATTACTCCTGTTAAACCAGCCAATATACAACCCAAAATTAACGCCACCGCAAAAGGCAATTCTACCGGAATTTTCGCATTAGCTAACAACCCGTTAAAGCCAAAAGCACCTCCCATAAGCGCATAAGTGAAATAAGCGCCCAAGGTAAACACAGCACCGTGAGCAAAATTAATAATTCCGAGAATTGAAAACACGAGCGTGTATCCCAAGGCAAAAATAGCATACACGCTCCCGATCGACAAACCATTCAAAAATTGCTGCAAAAACAGAGTTAAGTCCATCACCAGTTAGAAGTTGAGCATCAAGATTAATCTATTCACAAGCCAATACGCCACAGAGTTTACATCTTTTCTCTTCCTTCTTCCTTCTTCCTTC
>JBOFTL010000295.1:0-3596 GCA_051652045.1 Microcoleus sp.
GCGACGACAGATTGGGGGTTTGTTCCGACATTAAATTTAGCAGGAACTCCGAAACTGCCGGTTCCCGTCCCCAACAGAATTGATACGCTGTTAGATTGACTGTTTGTCGCCGCTAAATCTAGCTTGCTGTCTCCATTAAGATCGCCCACAGCAAAAGCAGTAACAATATTTCCCCCCGCATCAAAGTTTGCGGGAGTTGCAAAGCCACCCGTAGCATTTCCTAACAGGATGGCTGCCCCACCCGTACCTCCGCTAACTATGTCAAAGTTACCGTCAGCGTTAAAGTCTCCTAATTCTAGAGTTGCGGGAGGAAAGTCGATTTTGAAATTAGTGTTGCTGGTATCCAACAGAATGGAGATGTTGTTAGAGGCGGTGTTGGATGCGGCGATATCTGGCTTGCCGTCTTTGTTAAAGTCTCCGATAACAACGGCATTCGGATTTGTGCCGGCTGGGAAGTTGGTTGGGGTATTGAAGGTAGACACGAGTGATTTACCTCTGACGATCGATTCCTGGCAATTGCCATTATGACGATCCCTGAGTAATAATAGTTTCGCTGACATCTTAACATCAATCTCAGAAACCGGGTTTGGAGGCAAGAACTTTGCACAAAAGTCCATATTTTTCACTAACCCGGTTTCTCGATCGGTTATTGAGAATGGTACAAGATGTCAGTGAAAAACCGACTGCCAAACCTAATATTAAATCATCGCCATCTCAGTCCTCTTCAAGAGGACTTAAGCTATGAGACAGGGGTTTCTAACCCCTGGCGGACTTGCCGACTCACCAACCATTTTTGCCCGCAATAGTTTGTGCGTTCATCCACAAGCCCGCCGGGGAATCAATTCCCCGTCTCATAGCTAAAGTCGGTTAAAAACCGACTGCCAAATCTCTTTTAGTATTAGTAGCTTGGACTCTTGGAACGAAACCCAACCTCCAATTAATGAGTGTTGGGTTTCGTGCCTCAACCCAACCTACAGTTTGATAATTTATCGGGGCAACCCTAAGATTGCCCTTTGCTGGATTTGGATTTACAACAACACAAAATCCGAGGAAGTAATCGAACTATTCAAACCAGTCACTGTTGCCAAAACTCGATCGGTTGATGCAAGTTTCAGCAAGGTTTCTGTTGCAGTTCGATCGATCGCTAAATCCTGGAAAGTCAAACCATTATCCAGCGCAAATTTATCGATACCTAACTCAAAATCAACGATCGTATCTGAACCGCTATCTGAATTTAACAAAAAGCGATCGCTCCCGCTACCTCCTGTCAGAAAATCATCGCCATTTTCCCCACTGAGGAAATCATCTCCCAAGCCGCCTAGCAAAGTATCGTTGCCGTTACCGCCGTATAAACTATCATTGCCAGAACCGCCGTCCAAACTGTCATTACCGCGACCTCCAAATAGGAGGTCATCGCCATCGCCACCCGTCAGCGTATCGAGTTCCCGGCCGCCGTAAATACTGTCATTTCCAGCACCACCATCGAGGAGATCGCTAGCTTTTCTAGCACTGATAAAATCGTTACCGCTGCCGCCGATTAAAGTATCGAGATTGTCAGTACCGACAAGATTTTTGCCCTCATCACCGAGAATTTCAGGATCGGTATTGCCAGTTTCAATAACATCGACTACGACAACCGGAGTAGGGGCTGGAGTAGGGGCTGGAGTTGGTAATGGATTTCCTTGAATTTTGGCAGTTAAATATTCGCCTGTATTTTCCAAAACTACCTTGTCGATGGGTTTTGTGCCAGCGGCGGCTGCTTCGAGGTCGATCGAACTTTTACCTAATGCCTCCTTTTGAACTTTCGCAATTTCCGAGGGAATAAATTCAGGCAAAAAGTTAGATTTAACTCGATCGGTCTTTTGATTTGCCTCAGCCGTTACCTTCGCTGCTTCCGGCGCTAGTTTGGAAAGTTTTTGAGTGTCGAGATTAGTATCAATTTGTTTGACGTTGGCAACAGATTGCTGGATAATACTTTCTACCTGTGCCGAATTGCTCAAATCGACGGAACCACCGGATTTAATTTTATCGTTAATTGCCCCGACAACAGCTTTGACGATCGTATCATTATCCGCCGCAGATGCGCCGTCGATTAAACTGGTTGTTTGGGTAATAAAATTTTGAACTTTGGTCATGGCGACTAAAGTTTCAACACCACCAGGCTCATTTTTGGCTGTAGATGCGATCGGATCTAAGTCAAGTAAATCTACTTCCCCAGGAATAGACAAAGCAGATTTAACTTTTGATTCCGCTTCACTTTGCGACATTCCCCCAGCCATCAAATCAGTTACCAAACTGGTTAATGGACTAACAACTGCGGCATCAGCAGGTGCAGAAAGAGAATTTTCTAGAGGCAAACCCGTAGCAGTATCCGTCCCCCCAAAAGCAACTAAATTTCCTTCTTCTGGATCGATTTTTCCATTTTTATTCTTGTCGAAATTCCCCAAGGAAACCTCAAGCTTATATCCACCATTAGAGTCAGTAGTAGTTGAGGGTTCGTTTGTATCTTTAATGCCATTTTTGTTGGCATCTAAAAAGACAGTTGCGCCGGAAATGTAACCGTCAACAACTGAACCTGTGAGATCTGGACCTACGGCACCTGAAGTGAAATTTGTGCCATTAAAGCTTAAATCCCTGAATAAGAAATTGTGTTGCAACGATTGGGACTCTATAATTGATACGATCGCCTTGTTTCCCTCCTTGTTTAGGTTCTCTTGCTCTGTTTTGACGGAAGAGTTCGTACCAGATCCGCTATTAGAGTTAGTAGTAGTTGATGGATCGTTATCGAGATTGGTAACAGTGACATCGGCTGCGTTTAATCCGGAGTAATCGCGATCGGTGCTAATAGCAGAGTAGGTAAAAATGGTATAATTTTTATTCCCATCAGATATGCGATCGTCAACGCCAGTTACCGTTATTGTTTGCGTTTGATTCCAATTAGTAGAATTGAAGGTAACAGTTTTTGGAGAAACTACTCCCTCTGCGTCATTACTGCTACGCAAATCAATTTTTACGTCAGCAGTCGGTTGGCTTTCGAGTTTGATGGTAAATTTGTCTGTGCCGCCTGTTTCTGTAGTTACTAATCCCGATTTCGGATTAATAATAATTCCCGGATTTTCAGATATCGGTGTTGGCGTTGGCGTTGGCTTTGGCGTCGGTGTAGTATCCTCATCCTCATCCTCGATCGCGGATGTCGGTGTTGGCGTTGGTGTTTGTATAGTATCGTTATCCTCGATCGTCACTCTCACCCGCGGTACCGCAATTTTGTTATATTTTGTATCATTGCTGGTTGTAGTGTGAGTAATATTAGCCGTGACCGTACTTTCTGGAACTATATCGTTATAAGCCCCTACCGTAACAGTTTGAGAAATATTCCAATTATTGGGAGTGAATGTTAGAGGGTTGATTGGCTGAATCTGATTATCTACTGTGAAATAGATGCTAACGAGAGCAGTTGGCTGCGAAGTTAATTTAAGATTGTAACTGCCATTCACTCCGCCTTCTTTAGCTCTTGTTTCGGTGAGACTAACAGAAACACCAGGCTTATCGTTGTCCTCATTGTCGTTACCATCTGCTACATCATTGTTATTGCCACT
>JBOFTL010000296.1:0-1671 GCA_051652045.1 Microcoleus sp.
GGAAGCCAGCGATCGCTGGAATTTTGCCGGAATCATCGCGCCAACGATTCAATCCGGGTACGGACAAATCTTTAAGAATTGGCACGCCCTTTAAGATTTCGCCCGCACATTTCAATTCTTTTTTCAGATTGCCGCTGTATAACACTCTGACAGCATCCCTCTCTCGAAACTTTGACTTAAATTTAGGTTCTCCTTTTGTTCCCGAACCCAGAGATTTGCGCCATTCCTGCCACGATGTATCCAACATTGCAAGCAATCCCATCCTAAATTTTGATGGGATTTCGGCCAAGGCGGAATAAGGTAAAAGATCTGACCGACCGCAAAGACTTAATCCACCTTTAGACTGGACTCCCATTTTTTCAAGCATTGGTTGCGCCCATTCGGTTCTGGGGCAAACCCTGCCCCATCCTTCAGCCCTCAAATCTTCTGTTAGATGAGCTGACTCCTCAAAAGATGGGATTACTCGGCTGCGCGGCACAAATTCTCTACCGAAATCACTCCAAACACATCGATCGTCTAATTCCTTGAGCTTCTCTAATCCAAAATTCCACAAGCCTCTAGACAAATCCAACCATCGATCGATCTGTTCTGCTTGCTCTGGTGTAGGATTGCAAGCAAAGGTCAAAGTCAAAATTTCCATAATTGTTGTTTCGGTATACCGTTCTGCAAAAACAGTGTACCGTCTTTTTTGACTAACGTGTTGTCGTTTTTGATTGCGTGTGATATATTAATTTTCATCGGCACCTTCCAGGCCGTTGCCCTGATTTTTCGGGAGCGAGTTCTTGTAGCGAAAGCAGAGAACATACAACTGAGTAACAGTTGAATCGATCGCACTCTCCAAATGTGATCAATATTTACAAACTCCCCAGCTTACCTGATCAGTGAGTTGGGGAGTTTGGTTTTGGAGAGTGCGATCGAGGGAAGGCACTTGGGCGCGGCTAATTATCGCCTTTTCGCAGCAACAGGCTATTATATAGAGCATGGCAAGATCTACAAGATCGACGACCGTTTTCTTTCGCCATGAGGGGGTAGAACGGCGTGATATTTATATGAGGATTGCCCCAAGCGCGATCGCCTATTCCCAAAGTGAGAAAGGGGGAGTAGTCGATACATTGGGCGGGTATTTCAGGGAGGTATTGCGATCGAGCAATCCGCAGAGGAATGGCTTAAAAATCCCGGAGCTGACGATCAGGGCGACAACTGGGGTGGCGTATCGCAAGGAATTGCAGAATCTATTGTGGATTTGGCGCAATAGCAAAGTTGTAGATCCCAAAACCAATAAGCCCGCAGATTTATACTTTTTCGATGTGACTAAAATCCGTGACGCTCAGGGGATTGTGAGAGCATCGGACTACGGATATTTGATTAATATTCGGCAATTTGCATTTGATGATTCGGTGGATAAATTTGGTCAAATTCCGTTTACGATGCAATGCCAGATTTTGTCGGATTTATTTTTCAAGGTTGCTGACCCTCCGGCGACAGTGCAACCGCTACCCACTCGAAAACCTAAAGAAAATGCAAAATAGTTTAATCTCGATCGATGGAATCCCTTATGAATTAACAGAGTCCGACGAGGGGTTGGTTTTGGTGAAGGCGCTGCAAGTTGGTGCAACCAAAGAAAAAAATGGGAAAACCTATGTCCTGAATGAGAACAAAAGATGGACTCTG
>JBOFTL010000297.1:0-2008 GCA_051652045.1 Microcoleus sp.
CTGCTTCTTTGGCTGCCGAACTAGCTTCCTCGGCATCTTTGCGTTCGGTGATATCCCGCAAGGTAGCAACTACCGCTTCCACCCTACCGTCTGTCGCGCAAACCGGGCTGAGGATGTATTCGTAATCGCGAGTTCCCCACTTAGCGGTGGGAATAATGACTTCACCTTTGGCCGGTTCGGCGGTGGTAAATATTTCATCACATTGTTTGTGAACCCGATCCACTATCTGGGGAGGCCAACCCAATTGTCGCCAGGTTTTGCCGATGGTTTCTCGGGGATTCAGGCCCGCTGCTTGGGCTGCTGTGCGACTGACGTAAGTATACCTTCCGGATCGATCGACTAGAAAAATTAAGTCCAGGGAAGCGCCGAGAATGCCGTCAACAGTTCTGGCGTGTCTGGCTACCTGGGCGGTCATTTGCCTGACTGCGATGGCGCCGCGGACTCTGGCGGCGAGCTCGAATTGCAGCAGTTCGTTGGCTTGTCTTAGAAATAAAGTGCGTTCTTCGACTTCTATTTCTAGTTGTGCTTTAGCTTGTTGTAAGGTGATTTCGGCAAGTTTTCGATCGCTCAAGTCTGTAGAAATTGTACCGACTGCATAAGCTATTCCTTGCGAGTTACAGAGAGGAAATTTTAGAGAAATATATGTATGTTGCCCGTCATCTTGGGGGATTACTTCTTCGACGCTGAGGGGCGAGCAAGTTTGCAGCACTGTCAGATCGTTTTCTCGTAATGCTGCTGCTTTATCTTGGGGAAAAATATCGCTGTCGGTTTTGCCTGCAATTTGTTCTTTGGAAAGGTGAAATAGATTTTCAAAGCGGCGGTTGGTTAGCAGGTATTTTCCATCAACATTTTTGATCGAAATTACTGCTGTTGAGTATTCTAAAATAGCTTGCAGCAGTGCTTCGCTTTTTTGCAGGGCTGATTCGGCCTGTTGGCGTTCTCCTATTTCTCGCTGCAATTCTAAGGTCAAGCAATTTAATTCTTGCCACGCTTCCTGCACTTGAGCGAGCGCGATCGAACTTTTTTCCACTTTTATAGATCGCACTGCCTGGTTGGAAATTGATGGCAATTGCAGTTGCGGTTGTGATAAATTTAGCGGATCGTGAGGATTAATTAGTGTTTGAATATTTTCTACTGATTCTTCTTGCTGTAAATCGATCGTTTTTTGACTGTCTAAAATCGATTCGCCTAGAAATAATTTCGGTAATTTACTCAAATTTACCCGCTCTGAAATTTTCTCTAAATTGAATGATTTCTCCTGCTGTTCTGGATTATTTGCATCGAATTCTGACTTAGACTTTTTGGGAATTAAACTGGCGATCGCTGCTACCAAAACGATCGGTCCTGTGGCACCAATTGCATACATTACCAGCAACAAAATCCAGTTGTTAGCGAGTAAAGTTTCGCCCGGAGTTTCTGGAATGCCGCGCACTAAAATAGCTGCTGGTTTGCCAGCTAAATTATTCAGAGATTTAGCTGCTGCGGTGTAAGTGGTGGTGGTTGTTTTGACCCGCCCTACAATCGGTTTTCCTCCGACTGTGAGTGCTTTTTTGAGTAGCAATAAATTGCTGGGCGAGCTATCTGGAGTGTATTCGTTTGGCAGCCGGGAGGAAGTGCGATCGAACTTCTGGTTTTCGGCGCTTTGGAAAGCTGTCAATCTAAAATTACCGTCTGATGTTGCTGTATATATAGCTACGTATCCACTGGCAATGGGATTGATACTTTGGCGATCGAGAAATGGAGTTTTGCTGACAATTTTTTCTAAGATTACCGCACCGATAACTGTCCGATTTGTCGCATCTTTTATCGGGACTGCTGCGCTGCGAATTAGTACGCGATCTTCTGTCAATCCCCTTGGCAAAAATTGCCAGCGTTTTTCCAATTGCGATTTAGCGATCGCTTCGCTAGTTTGTACCGTTTCTCCTGTTGCTAATACTCGATCGAATAAATTGATGTTTTTAAATTTTTTGCCGTTTTGATAGAGTTGAGAACTCACTATTATTTGCCG
>JBOFTL010000298.1:0-5724 GCA_051652045.1 Microcoleus sp.
CCTGCAAAGCACAACATCATCATCCTGCTTGAATTGCAAGAAAATTTGCTTGTTTTCGGGCCGGCAGGTTCCGCCCGCCCCTGAAAGATGTCAAGCATCAGGAACGAAATCAAGCGCAGCAGAATTCATGCAGTAACGCTGGCCAGTAGGTTTGGGCCCGTCGCTAAATACGTGGCCGAGGTGGGCGTCGCAGACAGCGCACAGTACCTCTGTACGGCGCATGAAGAAGCTGTTGTCTGATTCGCACCTTACATTTTCTTCTTTAATTGGAGCCCAGAAACTCGGCCAACCGGTGCCGGAATCGAACTTAGTTTCCGATTTGAATAATTCCGTTCCGCAGCAAATGCACTTGTAAATTCCTGGCTTTTTATTGTCGTGATACTCGCCAGTAAATGCTCTTTCCGTTCCCTTTTTTCTAGTGACTCGGAATTGTTCTGGCGTTAGCTGTGCTAGCCACTCGGATTCTGATTTTTGAACTTTGTTTGTCATTGTTAAATTTTGGCTTTCGATCGATTTTATAAATGCTGCTGAATTTGAGATAATTCATGCTGTATTTTATATTAACATGATTTTGTTCGATCGAGACTCATGTGCAGCCAATCAGAGGAATAAGGCGAGCAATACTCGCCCTACTTTTAATGACTGATGACAGATGACTGATGACTACGATCGCCACTTTACAGAACAGCCGATCGCCTGTGTTTCTGAAGGTTCTACCGTTGTGCCATCTAATACTTGGGCGATCGCATTTCGCAAATAAGTAACCTGCACTGCTGCTGCATCATTAGAATTATCATCAATTAAACCTTTGTAGCGCAATCTACCGTCTTGGTCTAGTAAAAAAACCTCCGGTGTTGTAGCAGCGCCAAAACTTTGAGCCACATCTTGAGCCACATCTCGAATATACGGAAAATTGAGCTGATTTTCGGCAGCAAAAACTTTCATGTTTTCAAAGCTGTCGTCAGGATATTGATTGGCATCATTAGCATTAATTCCGATTAAAGTCACCGATTTATCTTGAAAATCCGCTTGGATTCCTTTAAGCCGATCGAGGTACGATCGCACGTAAGGGCAGTGATTGCACATAAATACCACCGCGATCGCCCGATATGTTTCTAAATATCGAGATAAATGGTGAACTTCTTCATCAACTCCCGGCAGCTCAAAATCGGGAGCGTAACTATTAATGGCAGTACCTGTTGTTTCCATTAGTAAACTCATTTTTTTTGAATGTTAAGAGCAATATTTGCAACCGCGAAAACTCAAATTGCCAGCACGAATAAAATAGTGTCTTTTTCAGCCGACAGCGGCCAGTTGTTAAACGTCAACTGTCAATTGTCAACTGTGAAAACCCCTCGCTGTCAATTGTCAACTGTCAACTGTCAACTTGTTTCAGCCAACCTTTAGCTACCGCCTGATATCCAATCATTTTGTAAGCTAATTTGGCAGCAGTAAATTCTGATACTACAGAATCTGCAACAGGTGCTAATTCCATAATGTCACAGCCGATTACTTCGTGGGACTCGAAAACGCGGCGCAAGAATGCTGTTAGGGAATACCAATTGAGTCCTCCCGGTTCCGGAGTGCCGACTCCTGGAATTAATGTCGGATCGATACCATCTAAGTCGATCGTCAGAAAAACCCGATCGGTTTTGATACTAGATAATGCTCGATCGATCCAATCTGGCTGAGTGGCTATTTCTCGAGCTCGGATGACATTTAACTGTTTTTCCTTAATCAGATCGGCTTCCTCCTTACAGATAGCGCGGATGCCGATTTGCAGGGTCGGCAGCCCCATATCTACGATACGCCGCATCACGCAGGCGTGGTTGTGGATCGAGCCTTCGTACTCGTGACGCAAGTCTCCGTGGGCGTCGATTTGCACGACGGTGAAAGATTCGTTCGGGTAAGCTTGGCGGTAGCCTTCGACAACGCCGGCGGTGATGCTGTGTTCGCCTCCGAGGGCGATAACAAACTTATTTTCAGCAATTAGCTGCTGCACTGCTGTTTGGGTGACTTGCAGCATTTCGGAGGATGAAACTCGTTGCCCGTTACGGGTATCGGCGATCGGCTCTTTGGTATAAATTCCGACATCGTAGCACACCTCGGAGTCGAGTTCTTCGTCGTAGCATTCGAGTTGGTGGGAAGCTTCTAGCAGTTGGGCCGGTCCGTTTTCGCACCCGCGCCGGTAAGTGGTGGTTGCCTCGTAGGGAATTGGCAAAATCACTACTCGGGCTGTGTCGTAGTCGGGTACGATTTCCGATCCCAGGAAGGGGACGACGGAGGTGGAAACGAGGGTTGGCATAGAGGAAGTGTTAATCGATCGAAGATGTCAGCACGTTTAATGGTGACATATTATTGGCTCTCAAAGCAAAGTCAGTTGAGAGTTGAGAGTTGAGAGTTGTCATAAGATAGAGAAGAGGATTGAACCGCAGAGGGCGCAGAGGGCGCAGAGAGGGGAGGGGGGGAGGTTGAGGCATCCGATCGATCGCCCGAAAATCCGCTAGTTTGTAGTAAGGACTTCAGTCCTTTTGTAAGTTTTTCGGAGCAGGTACCGATGACACAAACATCTGTAAAACTAACCTTTGAGGAGTATCTAAACTACAATAACGGTACAGAAAACTGCTACGAACTTGTGGACGGGGAGTTGACTCCGATGCCCCCAGCTACAGGCAAGCACGAAGCAATTATGACCTTCCTGCTGATTCGTTTCTACATGGAAATTTTAGCTGCAGCACTCCCTTGGCATCCCAGACCCAGTGGCATTGAGTTTCAGACTTCCCCAAATCAAACCAGGCGTCCTGATGTTTCCGTAATTACTGAGATCTTGCAGCAATGTCATTAAGCCTGGAAAAGGTAGATTTTTGGTTATTCGATCGACGCAATATCGAGGGTTCTGGTTTTTTGTTGAGAAAGGTGCAAGATCTCAGTAATTACTGACTCTCAAAAGCAGGCAATTGACGGCACAGCAGCCGTGCTATCATCTCCTCCGGTACTTGCAGTTGAAATCATCAGCCCCGATTACCGGGCTAGAGACATTGTGGACAAGTGCAGCGAGTACCTAGCAATTGGCGTTCCCGAATATTGGACGGTGGATTGGGACACGAACACCCCTAACGTCACGGTGAGGGTTTCGATCGGCGGAGTTTATCAGGAAACCGTGTTTGCAGGCAACCAGCAAATTATTTCTCCCACTTTCCCCAATTTGGTTTTGACTGTCAATGAGGTTATGGCAGCGTGAACTTTATGTGGTTTTCTGGGTATTTTTGTGTTTTGTTCGACAAATTTGACAAAATACAAAAGGCTTGTTTAAGCAATATTCTGAATGTGTTTTCTACTTTTAAATTTTTACTTTTATGACTTCTTCTACATCTACTCCGCCAACGGTTGCAGCGCCTCAAACTTGGTTGTGGAAAGGCTTTCCGATTTGTTACCAGGCTGCGGGTTCCGAAGGGCCTGCGGTGGTTTTCGTCCACGGTTTTGGGGCGTCTTGGGGCCACTGGCGCAAAAATTTATCGGTACTGAGTGCTAATTGTCGCTGTTTCGCGATCGACCTCATCGGTTTTGGAGGTTCTGCTAAACCTGCGCCCAAAGTTGAGATTGAATATACTTTTGAAACTTGGGGACAGTTAATCGCTGATTTTTGTCGGGAAGTTGTTGGCACGCCTGCATTTTTGGTGGGAAATTCGATCGGCTGCGTGGCTATCATGCAAGCGGCTGTTGATTTTCCCGATATTGCTGATGGCGTAATTTTAATTAATTGTTCTTTGCGGTTATTGCACGATCGCAAGCGAGCTCAAATGCCTTGGTATCGCAGTTTCGGAGCACCAATTGCACAAAAAGTTCTTAATTTTAAATGGATAAGTCAATTATTTTTTAAACAATTAGCGACGCCGAATACAGTAAGAAAAGTTCTATTGCAAGCTTACAAGCGATCGGAAGCTGTCAGTGATGAACTCATAGAAATTTTGTTAAAACCAGCGCGAGATATTGGCGCTGTGGAAGTATTCGTAGCATTTATCAGTTACTCTCAAGGGCCGCTGCCGGAAGATTTACTGCCGCGTTTGAACTGTCCTGCTTTGATTTTGTGGGGGACAGACGACCCTTGGGAACCGATCGAATTGGGTCGAGAATTGACTAAATTTCCGGCTGTTGAAAAGTTCATTCCTTTGGAAGGAGTCGGCCACTGTCCGCAGGATGAAGCACCGGAATTAGTCAATCCTATTTTACTTGAGTGGATTCAGGGGCGATCGAATCTGGAGCGAGGGCTGTCAATTTAGGGCTTACACGCGAGGGGTGAGAAACCGGGTTTTTTACAACCATTCTTCGCTGTCACGAGCAAATTTAGATAAAAAACCCGGTTTCTTTGGCATTAGGAGAGTAGGTCAAACAGTTTATAGTTACCTTGTAATTTATTGGATGAAGTGTGTCGCCTCACTGAAATTACTCGTAAACTTTTACTACTTTCCCTAGCAGATGCCGGACGGATGAGTTTAAATTGGGTAGAGGTGAATCTATCTGTAATGTTAGCGGAAATTGCCGAAGATCTGGAACTGTTAGCACCGGATTTAAAAGTACAAATGGCGATCGAACCTAATTTATACCTTAAGGGCGATCGCGATTTGCTGGTGCAGGTTTTGCAAAATCTGGTAGGCAATGCCATTAAGTATAATATTCCAGAGGGTTGGTTAAAATTGCAGGGTAGCTGTCAGGGAAAAAAAGTAATTGTGAAAATTGTCAATAGTTCTAAAGATATTCCTTTGAGCGAGGCCGATCGCATTTTCGAGCGCTTTCATCGCGGTGACTCTACTCATACTCAAAAAATCGAAGGATCGAGATTGGGACTGAGTTTAGCAAGGGAAATTGCGCGGGCTCACGGTGGCGATATCCAACTAGATCCTGCCATACTCGGTCAAACAGGATTTACACTAAGTTTACCAGCGGGCGATCGTTCTTAACTCAAAGGTGTTAACTGGCGCGTCAAACTCAGTCACAGATTGCTGTTTAACCATGTGGATCTCGATCCCCCCTAGCCTTTATAAAAAAACATTCGGTAAGCGGAAAACGAGCGAGTCTTTAGACCTGAGATGCAAGCGACACGGGCGGTTTTAACCGCCGTGAATCTTGATTAATTCTTAATATTTAAAAACAGATAAAGACGTTAAGATGTGAACAAGGAGGTGAGAAAAATTGTTAACAAATTACGTTTACAAATTGCGTCCCAATCCAACACAGGCATTAAAAATGTCTGCTTGGGTAGATATGTTGCTTCGTCACTATAACTGGTGTCTCAACGACAGAATCACCCAATACCATCAGCACTGAATGTAGGAATTGCGGTCAGATCGACAAGTCAAATAGAGATGGCGAAAAGTTCATCTGTGTTGAATGTGGATATCACGAACACGCCGATATTGGTGCTGCAAAAACAATTAGAGATCGAGCTTGGGAAATAGTACGTGGGGACTCTGCGAAACTTGGTGCTCAACACCTAAACGCCCAAAAGATCAGCCAGTGCGATCTTGGGAGGCAGTGCGGTCTTGGGGTCCCCCCAAGTTGAGCAACTGCCGGGTTTCCCCAAGTGGAGCAACTGGCGTATCAGCACGCTCTACGAGCAAACGTGTTGAGTTTGGGAACCCTAGCAATAGGGATATTAAGACCGCAATGTCTTAAGAATCTCAGTCGCGAAGAGCGCTGAGAGTGTCAATTGACCTGTATTTTTGT
>JBOFTL010000299.1:0-9611 GCA_051652045.1 Microcoleus sp.
GAAGAGTATTTAGGATGGTTTATCATCACCCAAATTTCACCTTGGGTGTTCTTTTTCAGCGGTTGGACGGGCATTATTCTAGGGATTTATAGTGCTAAACGCGACGCTGGCAGGCTTAATGCTTATTTTTTTCTAGCAATTATTTTAATATTAAGTAATTTGGGATTGTGGGCCGTCGGGCAAGCTATTATTTTGTTTAAATATCTCATTCATTAAAAAAATGACTCTTGAATTTACGCTTCAGTAAACTCAATATTTTCATACAAATCTGCTACTGAAATCTCTACCGAAACAGAGTTTAGTGTCAGTCGATCGCCCGTACTGCTATACTCTGAAAAAATCCACTTATTCGCTTCAGTTTTGGAATATAGCAATCCTAAATGAGTTGTAAATTTTTTACCCCACCCCAACCCTCCCCTTACTAAGGGGAGGGAGCAAGAAGAAGTTCAAAAATGATTTAGACTCGCTATATATCCGAGGATGTTAGAATAATTTAATCCTGAGTGCATTTGCTAGAGGAATGGCGAAATGGGCAAGAAGAAGCCAAAGTTTGCGGATATTTGGGTGAATCAAACTGCATTGGGAAAGCAGTTCGGACTTTCGGCGGTTGCTATTGGCAAGAAACTCAAAGAATTGGGATTGCGCGGTGAGGATGGCAAACCAACAGAACGAGCTTTATCTGAAGAGTTTTGCCGATCGACACCGCTGAAAGATGGTACTCCATTCTTCCTGTGGCACAAGAAAAAAGTTTCTCAATTAATGCAAGCCAGCGGACAAGAAAAACTCGATCCGCAAGAAGTCAAAGCGCGAGAATTGGCTGATGCTTGGGTGCGAATCGATCGACAATTTCAAGATGCCATTTCTGGGATTGAAGAGGAAATCTGCTTCGAGGAAGCGAAAGAAATTGAGAAGGAAGTTAAGCGCAGAAACTTGACAGATCGAGTTAATGAGATATTGCGCGATCGCAAATTTGAAGGCACATTCATTAGTTAGGTTTGAGGTTTGAGGCTGATTCCTTCAAAGCGATCGCTTAATATTTTGTTACAGTTCGTTGCCCCGTGCAGCCAGAAGCCCCTACCTCGCTTGGTAAGTGCGCCAGCAAGAAGTAGCAGGTAGGGGTAGTTTGCACGTCCCCGTCTCGATCGGGCGGGGAGTGTCAAGCGCGCCAAAATTTAGATAAGATTAAATTGCATAGAATTGTTGCAAATTTAACGTCAGATAGCGAGTAAGGATTTTATGACTGCTCAGGTTTTGGTTGAAAAGAAAAAGTTAGAAAAACCGCCCCTAACAATACACACTTTAGGCGATCGCGTGCTGCGCCAGCCTGCTAAACGGGTCAAAAGCGTGGATGCAGAAATTCGGCAGCTAGTGCGAGAAATGCTGCAAACCATGTACAGTGCTGATGGCATCGGTTTGGCCGCCCCCCAAGTCGGAGTCCACAAGCAAGTAATTGTCATCGACTGCGAACCTGACAATCCAGAACACCCCCCACTGGTTTTGATCAACCCCACCATCAAAAGTAGCGGTAGCGAGGTCAGCCTGCTTCAAGAAGGCTGTTTGAGTATTCCGGGAGTCTATTTGGAAGTCAAGCGCCCAGCAGTCGTTGAAGTGTCCTATCGCGATGAATACGGCCGCCCTCAAACACTCAAAGCAAAAGAACTACTTGCGACGGTCATCCAGCATGAAATGGATCACCTTAACGGCGTACTTTTTGTAGATAGAGTAGAGAACAAGCTGGCACTAACTGATGAATTAGTCAAGCACAAATTTTCACCAAAGGCGGTAAAATCTCTATGATGGCAGGAACTCCTAAAAGCGGTTTATTTTTAGCTCTCTCTTGCATTGCTGCGATCGCCGCAGTTGGTTCGATTTTTGAACTATCTTCGGGAGACGCTCAACTCGGCAATTTAGTCACCGGCATTATTCTCTCCCTCAGCGTACCGCTTGCAGGACTGTTTTTTTATGCAGCCGTTCGGGATGCCAAGGCAAATATGTAGGTAGTTGAGAGTTGAGAGTTGAGAGTTGAGAGTTGAGAGTTGAGAGGTAGGGGCGGTGCCCCCGTGCCCGCCCTCTTCGTTGATAGTTGATAGTTGATAGTTGTGAGAAGCGATCGAGAATTGGTAATTGATGAAAATCTTACATCTTCGATATCTCCTAGCCTAATCCCCATCTGACTAATAACTAATAACTACCGAAAAACTGCTAACTGCTGACGCTCGACTACTGACGATCGATTAGCAATTACCAAGCACGCACCCTACATCTCACTACATCTAACTAAAATAAGTTTGGTGCGCAGTGCGCACCCTACATCTCACTAACACAAGTTTGGTGCGCAGTGCGCATCCTACATCTAACTAATGACTAATAACTAATGACTGATTACTGACGATCGACAACTAACAACTAATGACTAACAACTAATGACTGATGACTAACAACTAATGACTAATGAAATCGGATTTCTGCGACAAGTGCCAGCAAAAAGTGCAGCGGGAAAAACAGAATTTAGACACCAACTTTCTCAATATACAGAAGTAGCTATCGGGCGCGATAGACATTGTGAAATAGCCTTAGAATCGATCGCCCACGGTACGGTTTCTCGCCGCCACGCCGCGATCCGCCCTTTAACTAACAGCAGGTTTCCTCAATGGGAAATTTGCGATCTTAATAGCGCTAACGGAACTTATCTCAACGGCAAAAGGCTGCAAGGATGCCAAATTTTAAACTCGGGCGATCGCATCAGTCTCGGTATTGACGGCCCGGAATTTATCTTTGAATCGCCCCTAGTTGCCCATCAAAATAAACCCGGATTTTCAACAGCAAATCATCACGGCTTTTCTCACGCATCCGAAAAAGACTCTCTGACTTTAACTCAATTGTTTCCGATCGCCTCGACAGGAAAAGAATTAAGGCAAAAAGCTTACCTATATCCGGGTGTTGCCACAGTTTGTTTTGTCGTGTCCATGTTCGTAGCTGTAGGAAATTCTGCAGCTTTTAACTTAATTTTAGCTGCTTATCTATCCGGTGCGGCTTATTATTTTATATATCAACTGTGCGGCAAGCACAAGCCGTGGTGGATTTTATTTTGTGCTGCCTTGGCTACAGCATTAATTTTGCTCAGCCCGTTATTGATGGCTTTTATATTAGTATTTCGAGAAATTTTACCGGGAAAATTGCCAGTTGAGGGCGAAGAAATCAGTTTTTTACCTTTTTTAATCAGAATGTTTTTCGGGGCGGGACTGATGGAAGAACTGCTAAAAGCCCTACCAATTTTGGGAGCGATGCTGCTAGGAACTTGGCTGCGAAATCCGTGGCGCGATCGTGTTGGTGTTTGGGAACCCTTAGACGGAATTTTGTTAGGAAGTGCTTCAGCAGTTGGTTTTACGCTGTTAGAAACTCTCGGACAGTACGTACCGAATACGATTCAAAACGTAACGTTGCAAGCAGGACCGGAAGCTGCAGAATTAGTGGGTTTGCAGTTGCTAATTCCGCGCATTTTAGGTTCTGTCGCCGGACATATGGCTTACAGCGGCTATTTGGGATATTTTATCGGTTTGAGCGTTCTCAAACCCAAGAAACGCTGGCAAATTTTAGGGGTTGGTTATTTTAGTGCCGCCGCACTTCATGCTTTGTGGAATGCTTCAGGAATTGCAAGTGTTTTATTGCTAGCTGTAGTAGGAGTTTTGTCCTATGCGTTTTTGGTAGCCGCGATTTTGAAAGCTAGGGCTTTGTCTCCCAATCGCGATCGAAATTTTGCAACTCGCTTACATTCGGAAAAGTGAAGGAAGAAGGAAGGCACGACACGGATTCGGACACGGATACACGGATGAATTATTCCGCGTGTCACATACTCTAAGTAAAGAAGAAGGAAGAGGGAAGAAGGAATAGGTAAAAAGGAAGAGGGAAGAAGGAATAGTAATCGCCATCAAACAGCCGTTTTTTTCTTGTGTTTCAACCAGCTTAAACCAGCAATTGCTAAAGCTGTACCTGCAATTGTTACGGGTTCGGGAATGGGTTCGACTGCGACTAAAGTGTACGAAACTTCGCGATCGTTGATAATTGTACGATCTGTTATCAGAGGCCTACCTGTTGGAGGTGTAATTAATACCTCACGATAACCCGAGAAATAAGATGTCCACATATTAGGACTTGTCAGCCCGTTGGTATCCATCGACCAAAATGCCCTGCCTTCATACTTAATAGAATAAGGTCCTCCCGGTGCCCCTGCTGGAATGTTAATTTCGCTAATCGATGAATCGTTACCGCTGGCCTGCAGTCCTCGAAATTCGCCTTGATAAAATAAAGCGATCGCCCCTGCTAAATCGTAGTAGTCTTTGCCTTGCAGTCCATAATTGCTAAAAGAAGCCGTGAAATTATTAAGTTTTCCCTCAGACACTGCAAGTTGTTCAACTCCGATGTTTGTCAGCGAGGTGTTATTAAATTTAAAAGAACCGCTTGGTCCACCACCTCCTACGCCGAAATTGTAGGTGAGGATGGCGGCTTGTACCTTGTCAACTGTTGCTAATAACAGAGCTGCACAACTGAGAACTGTTGTGCCGATCGCCCTTGCCAACTTCTGTCTTTGTTTCTGATTCATTTTCGACCCCTTTGCTACATTAAATTGATTCTATTTTAACTATTTAATCGCTCTTGAATTGTCGATCTTTAAGAGCGATCGCGACCGTCAAAATGTCGTTTTTTTCTTGTATTTCAACCAGCTTAAACCTGCCAGTGCTAAAGCTGTACCCGCAAATGTTATCGGTTCGGGAATCGGTTCGGCGACGGTATCTACTAGGACGTATGAAATAGGTACATATTCGATCGAACTTGTGCTGATTGTTGAGAGAGTAATGAAGTAACTGTACCCCCAGAACAGCGATCTCCATTTATTATCGGGACGTTCCAACCCATCGGTACCCATCTGCCAACCTGCTGTGGCCGTATATTTGGCGTAAAAAGGTCCTCCTGGTTCACCCGCAGGAATATTAATTTCTTTAGTAGAAAAATCGTAACCTATTGCTTGCAGTCCGCGAAACTCCCCTTGATAAAAAGAAGCTGTAGCCCCTGTCAAATCGTAATAATCTTTACCTTGGAGTCCACGACTTGGTGCTGAAGCAGTTAAGTAAGTATCTAATCTTCCTTCAGAAACTGCAATTTCTTCACGCCCTATTCCTGTAAGCGAGGAGTTATTGAATTTAAAAAAACCGCTACCCCCCCTTTCTGCCACAGTAAAATTATAGGTAAGGACGGCTGCTTGTAATTTGTCAGCGGTCGCTAATGACAAAGCTGCACAACTGAGGATTATCGTGCCGATCGCACTGCCAATTCTCTGCCGTTGTTTCTGATTCATTATTTTGCCTCTTCGCTACATTAAATTGGCACTATTTTCTGTAAGTTTTTGTCCGATTTTTCCTGTTTAAACCGCTCTTCACCAGTTTTTTGTTAAGAGCGATCGCACCCATCAAACAGCCATTTTTTTCTTGCGTTTCAACCAGCCTAAACCAGCCATTGCTAAAGCGGTACCCGAAAATGTTATCGGTTCGGGAACTGGTTCGGCTGCGGTATCTACCAGGGTGTAAGAAACAAGTGAAGTATACAATAGAGCCCTGCTGATTGGATAAAAATTGCTGTTTCCAGTAGTAGTTGAAGTGCTACTACCCTCAAAAATAGATTTCCACCAACCGCTACTCGGAGAGCCGTTAGTAGATATATTCCAACGTGTAGATAGACCCCTCCTAATGTACCCAGGTTCTTCCGGTGTGCCAAAATCTTTGAATGCTCCGTCTTCGCCTCTGGCTATCAGTCCGCTCAATACTCCTCCATCAAATGAAACTTGAGATCCTGCCAAATCATAGTATTCTTTACCTTGGAATCCGTACATTGTACCGGACGCAACGAGAGGAGTATCAAATCTTCCCTCGAAAACTACAAATGTTTCAACTCCTGTCCCTGTAAATGAAGAGTTATTAAACTTAAAAAAACCATCACCCAGACCATCTCCCACGGTAAAGTTGTACGTGAGGACGGCAGCTTGCGCTCGATCGACTGTTGCTAGAGACAAAGCTGCACAACTGAGAACTGTTGTGCCGATCGCCATTGCCAATTTCTGCCTTTGTTTCCGATTCATTTTCGACCCCTCCTATCGCATTAAATTGATTCTATTTTAACTATTTAATCGCTCTTGGATTGTCGATCTTTGAGAGCGATCGAACCCGTCAAATCGCCTGTTTTTTCTTCTGTCTCAACCAGCTTAAGCCAGCAATTGCTAAAGCTGTACCTGCAATTGTTATGGGTTCGGGAACGGGTTCGGCTGCGGTATCTACTAGGGTATAAGTAATAGGCACGTAGTCGAACCGTGGACCTGCACCTCGGTCCATTTGTTGTAGTAATTGACCGCCACTGCTATATGTAATTAATACTTCTTTGTATCCCCAAAACAAAGGTCCCCCATTAATAGCCATATACCAAGCTGCCGAGCCGTTATATCTGGTGTAAAAAGGTCCTCCTTCTACTTCCGGCGGAATGTTAATTTCTCTAGTCGATGAGTCGCTGCCTCTTGCTATCAGTCCCTGAAATTCCCCGCGCTCGAACACAGCTTTTGCCCCTGCCAAATCGTAGTATTCTTTGCCTTGCAGTCCATAGAAGTCTTTAAAGGTAGCTGTTAAACCGTTAAGTTTCCCCTCGGAAACTGCTATTTCTTCAGATCCTATTCCTGTAAGCGAGGAGTTATTCAATTTAAAAAAACCGCTCACTCGGCCCTGTTCCACCTCAAAAGTGTAGGAGAGGGTAGCGGCTTTTGCTGGGTTAGCAGTTGCGACTAACAATGCTGCACAACCCAGAATTGTAGTGCCGATCGCCCTTTGCAGTCTCTGTCTGTGTTGTCGATTCATGTTTTTTTAGGTATAATTGCTCTATTGTTTTGTACTTAAGTGTAGTTTTCAGCCTAGTTTATTGTAAGAATCGATCGCAAGTAACTTCACACACTCTTCACATAATTTTTTGCGATTCCTAGATTACCAAATCTTCCTCAATAACTTTTACTTGCGTCACATTTGTATTTGTATTATTTATTGTTTAAAAACTGTGAATGTAACATCGTAATAATGCTTGAAGTTTGAAAACATCGCGAAAATATCCCAGCAAATTGACCCAAAAAATCATTTTTTTAGCCAAAGTTGCCAATTACAGCGAAATATTGTGAAAAAATCCACTTTTGGCTCTCCGCACGCAAGTATTATTTGTGTTTTGGCACTGCTGCGGGCGATCGAGCGGATTAATTGAAAGCATATTATATAAATTTTGTCAAGACGCAATTCCTCGAAAAAACTCCTCCGGCTGCAGTCCAGACAACTCGCTGCTGGGTAATACCCATATGCCACAATCTCAACTGAACTTAGAAATTCTTCACAAATCGGTTGACTGTGGTACTATCTGGATGGCTGTGAGTAGCTTAGGGAAGCCAATTGGCTTGATTCCTGTGGTGGAGGAGAATCCAGGAGTGCTAGATAGGATGTCATTGGGATACGCAAACGTTTTCGCCCACCGAGGTCAACCCGAACCCCTGCGCATAGGGGTAATAGGGGTTGGCAATATGGGCCAGCACCACGCACGAGTTTTGAGCTTGCTAAAAGATGTCGAACTCGTGGGCGTTGCAGACATAAATGTAGAGCGGGGAATTGATGTAGCCAGCAAATACCGGGTTCGCTTTTTTGAAGACTACCGGGATTTGCTCGCCCATGTCGATGCAGTCTGCGTCGCAGTTCCGACTCGCCTGCACCACCCTGTGGGGATGACTTGTCTCCAAGCGGGGGTTCACGTTTTGATCGAAAAGCCGATCGCGGCTAGTATTGCTGAGGCTGAATCTTTAGTCAACGCGGCAGCAGAATCCCACCGGATTTTGCAAGTGGGTCACATCGAACGTTTCAATCCAGCTTTTCAGGAACTCGGCAAAGTGCTGAAAACTGAAGAATTGCTGGCATTGGAAGCTCACCGGATGAGTCCCTATTCGCATCGGGCAAACGACGTATCGGTAGTTTTGGATCTGATGATCCACGACATCGACTTGCTTCTGGAATTGGCAAATTCCCAAGTAGTGAAACTGACGGCCAGCGGCAGCAGGGCATCAGATTCGGGTTATTTGGACTACGTGACAGCTACGCTGAACTTTGCGAACGGTATTGTCGCAACTTTGACTGCGAGTAAGGTGACGCACCGCAAACTGCGTTCCATTGCTGCTCACTGTAAAAATTCCCTGACAGAGGCAGATTTTCTCAACAACGAAATCTTGATTCACCGACAAACAACCGCCAATTACGTGACGGATTACGGTCAGGTGCTTTACCGTCAAGACGGGTTGATCGAGAAAGTTTACACCAGCAATATAGAACCGCTTCACGCAGAATTGGAGCATTTTATTAATTGCGTGCGGGGTGGAAATCAGCCTTCTGTAGGGGGAGAACAAGCTCTGAAAGCTCTGCGGCTTGCAAGTTCGATCGAGCAAATGGCCCTCGACGGTCAAGCTTGGTATCTAAAAGAACTGGAGGCTAGTTTGCAGGTTAATTAGTTGCAAGAAGAATAGGCTTTAAACCCTGTTTTTCGGTAAAAGCTTGACAAAATTGGAGAACCAATCTTGTCCGACTTATACCGTAACTACTGCTAAATTTTGGGTTAGTTGGTTGTTGTTTTGGTCTTTGTTGTTTGGGTATTTGTTGTTTTGGTATTTGTTGTTTTGGTATTTGTTGTTTTGGTAACAGTGCCTCGGCAGCATAATTCGATCCTCGAAACTTACGCACCAACAAGATATTTTTGTCATTGCCAGCTCAACGCAAACAGGACTTTCGATCGCATTTGATATGTAGGGTGCGCACTGCGCACCTTACCGCTATACATAGTGTGTAAAGCTATCTTTTGCGTAAGTCCTAGCAAAGCAATATCAGCATCTATGTTTCATTGTTTTTGCGTAAGTTCGATCGAGGTCACAATTTATTGTCAAACAGGGTGCTTATTTTACAGCTAATAGTTGTGCTAACTAGCTGATTTCCTTGAGGACTCAGATGAATGCTGTCTCGATACAAAGTTGCAGGTTCCGCTGCTGATTTAAAAATAGGGAGAAAATCGATGTAAGTCATTTTCTCTATGGTTGCGAATTCGGCGAGACGCTCTCGGGCTTTGACTTCCCACTTCCGAGAGCCAGACTCGCCTAGTTCGTGTTGTTTGGGCGTCAGGGCTAATAAAAATAAAGTCCTGGCGGATTCATTTATGGTTTTGATTTGGCAGATAGCTTCTAAGTTGCAGCCAACTTTATCGCTGTTTTGTGTTGTGGGTTCTGTTGGAATAGCTACCGGGTTTACTACCGGTAAGTAACGGTTCAATAGTGCGACGATCGCTAGCGGGGGTTTTCGATCGGGATAAGATCGATCGCGTCCTACCACAGCAGAATTAGGGGCTGATGCAAACAAATCGTCCGTATTCAGTAGCAACACTACAACTTGCGCTCCAAACAAACCGAACCGCTGGGCGTAAGCCAGTTGATTCATCGGCCCCCAGGAGTTGGCTGAGGCATTGAGAACTTCAAAATCCGAATAGTTGACTTTTAAATGCAGTTGTGC
>JBOFTL010000300.1:0-3726 GCA_051652045.1 Microcoleus sp.
CAGTTTTAATTTTCCCCTCTACTGTTCTATAGACATCTCCTAAAAAGATGATGGAAGCCTTACCCTATCTAGACAAAAACCTAATTATGGGAGATGTCTTATGTATTTTGGCTTTGACCATTTCAATTAGGACTTACGCAACAATAAATTTAAGACACTATTTATAGCGGTAAGTTGCGCGCTGTGCAACCTACATACTTATATCCCGCCGCTGATTCGGTACTCCGAATCAGCGTGGGGGACTTACGGCGATTTAGTTAAAATATATATCAATCTGAAAAATCAAACAGCCTTTAACGAGCAACGAATAAAACCAGCCAAATTCCTGCCAATATTTTGATTTTGCCTGAGAAACCAATGTCAAAAGTCTACAGCACAGCCCAACTCATCAAAATTCTCGAAGAAGAACGCGAAGCCTGCTTGCAGGGGCGGCGACTGAACTTGACTGCACCGCCTTCTACAGGTAACCCGGTGATTGATGGTTTCCTCACGTCTGATGGCGTCCAAAAGTTCACTGCTTATCAAGATTTTAAAGCTGCTATCCACAAATACCAGCGGGAACATCAAGTTTCGGGGGTGGTGTGGCGGGAAATTACTGTTAAAGATTATACCTTACGCTATCCGGCAGCAGACGATCGATTAATAGCTTTACCTATAGATTTAATCACGCTGAAAGCTGCAAAGGCTTCGATGTTGGAATTTTGGCAGCTAGTAACGGAGGGTATGGATTTGTATTTAAGCGTTAACAGTGGTAAGGATTTTCTAGCGATTGAACCTTCCGATTTAGAGGCGATAGATAGGCGCACGGAATGGGCGAGTTTGTGGAAGTGGGAAAAGTCGGATTTTTTGGAAATTTTGTTGCAGTTGGGCTGGGGACAGCCGGAGGAGGCTTATTATAAGCGGGGCTGGCCGGCCTCGGGAAGCGAGTACATTCACGCCGTCAAACCGGGACACAAGCCGATTTGTTAATTGGGAATTGTCACGATTTTAGATTTTAGATTTTAGATTTTAAATAGTTTCTCGGTTCGTAGTCCAGTTCGTAGTAAGGACTTCAGTCCTGATTTTTGAGGACTAAAGTCCTCGCGACAAACCTGATACCCCAGTTCGTAGTAAAGACTTCAGTCCTGATTTTTGAGGACTAAAGTCCTCGCGACAAACCTGATACCCCAGTTCGTAGTAAAGACTTCAGTCCTGATTTTTGAGGACTAAAGTCCTCACTACAAACCTCATATCCCGGTTCGTAGTAAGGACTTCAGTCCTTTGATAGCTGGCATAACATCAAACCAAACCACTGGTTGAGATCTGTCCAAACTTGCACCGGCATTAAACCGCGACGCGAAAGTTCTTCCCCGATATTATTGAGATTGAACTTGCGCGAAATTTCGCTTCTGATAGTTTCTCCCGCCGCAAATTCCACCGTTAAATCGATCGCGCGCAAGTTAACTGTTTGCGCTTGTTTGCTTCTTAAGTGCATTTCGATCTGACATTCTTCCCGATTGTAAAATGCTAAATGCTCGAACTGAGACAAATCAAAATTTCCTTCAAATTTTCGGTTCAAATGCCGCAGCATATTCAAGTTAAATGCAGCCGTTACTCCTTGACTGTCATCATAGGCAGGTTCTAAAATCTCATGAGATTTGTCCAGATCTACGCCCAGTAAAAAATACTCTCCAGGTTGCAGCGCGCCGACAATTTGTGAAAAAAATACATCACATTCTTGAGGGTTAAGATTGCCCAGCGTACTGCCTAAAAAGCAGAGCATTCGAGTCGGTAAATGCGCTGGCGCGAGCTTTGACAATGCTAATTCATAAGTGCTGACAATTCCGTGAACTTGTAGAGACGGATAATCTGCTAAAAGTTGGCAAGCACTACTTTCTAAGATTGTAGGACTGATGTCGATCGGCACATAATGCAGGGGATATTTGAGTTGGCTGTAAGCATCGAGGAGAATGCGGGTTTTAGTCGAACTACCGCTGCCGAGTTCGACGATTTCGCACGGACCTGTTAAATGCGCGATCGTCCCCGCACACTGTTGTAAAATAGCTGTTTCCGTGCGCGTCAGATAGTATTCCGGCAACTGACAAATCAACTCAAATAGTGTCGAACCGCGATCGTCGTAGAAATACTTTGGAGGCAAGGATTTGGGATTTTGAGTCAAGCCGCTAACTACATCGCTACCAACATTGATTTCTGCAGTTGTTGTTGCTGCGGCACTAACCAACCGCTCTAAATGCAGTCGATTTTCTAAGATTGAGCCTGAATTTGTCCTGTCGGAAAGTTTTGGGGATTTCATAAAATAATCTGAAGATGCACAAATTGGTATAGCACATAATGGTTCGTTTCGATAACACTCTCAAGCCAGATTTTTTATGTGACTTACCGTTATATATTGTCTCACCAAATAGCGATCTATCCGATTTAAGATTTGAGATTTAAGATTCGAGTTGTCAAATTGGAGATAAGAGATTTGAATTCAAAGTTTTTTACTGTAATTATTGCAGTGTTATCTGTTACGATCGCGCTTATCATATCAGCTCAAAGCGATCGGGCTGTCAGCGAAATCTATGTATTTGGGGACAGTCTTTCGGATATGGGAAATATGACGCGAGCGATCGACGCGGTTTATTTGCTATAAATGCGTAATATCGTGTCCGATCGAATAACTGCGATCGAGCTAGTTCGTGCCAAATTTCGGACTGAAGTTACTACTACGAACAGTTTTGGTTGCAGCAATCAACCGGATGCTATCTAAGTCCCGATCGAATTACCCCAACTCAACAATCATGACAGAATCTAATCAACCTTTAACCTACCCTAACACTCCCAAAAGCGACATAATTGACGACTACCACGGCGTCAAAGTAGCCGATCCTTACAGGTGGCTGGAAAACCCCGAGTCAGAAGAAACTCAAGCTTGGGTAGAAGCACAAAATCAAGTTACCTTCGACTACCTCAGTAAAATTCCCGCGCGCGAAAAAATCAAACAGCGACTGACACAACTTTGGGATTACGAAAAATACGGCATACCTTTCAAAGAGGGCGATCGCTATTTTTACTACAAAAATGAGGGGCTGCAAAATCAATCCGTACTCTACACTTTAACATCCCTCGATGGCGAGCCAAAAGTATTAATTGACCCCAACACTCTCTCAGAAGATGGTACTGTCGCCCTCGGTGGCATAGCGATCGATGAAGATGCCAAATATATGGCCTACGGTTTGTCAAGTTCCGGTTCCGATTGGCAAGAATGGAAAGTCCGCGATATCGCAACTGGTGAAGATTTATCTGACCATTTAAAGTGGGTCAAATTTTCAGCAGCATCCTGGACTAAAGACGGTCAAGGTTTCTTTTACAGCCGCTACGACGAACCCAACGAAAAAACCCAATTTGAAGAGGTTAACTATTACCAAAAGCTGTTTTACCACAAACTAGGAACTCTCCAATCTGAAGATGTCTTAATTTACGATCGCCCCGACCAAAAAGAATGGGGATTTAGCGGCGGCGTTACCGAAGATGGCAAGTATTTGATCGTCTCAGTTTGGCGCGGTACAGATCCGCAAAACCTGATTTTTTACAAAGATTTAAGTCTGCCAGAATCGCCGATTGTAGAACTCATTAACGAATTCGAGGCTGAGTACAATTTCATCGACAACGAAGGCTCGTTATTTTGGTTGCAAACAGACTTAAATGCACCCTGCGGGCGGATAATTGCGATCGACACTAACA
>JBOFTL010000301.1:0-7283 GCA_051652045.1 Microcoleus sp.
TTTTGTCTCCAAAATATTCGTTGTCGTCCTAGATTCAGACCCTGAGAAACGCGAAAACCCTTGATTTCTCAAGGGTTTTAAGTTCGTATAGACGCAAGCGGGCAGCGGGAATCGAACCCGCATAGTTAGCTTGGAAGGCAGGCGCGACAAAGGCTCTACAGTCTTGCTGGTAAAGACATTGAAGGTTTTAACAAAATATTGTCTCCGATTTTGTCTCCATATTGTCTCCAAATGCGGTACGATCGCTGTGTTGGGTCGGTATGAATTTATGACTGATTCCTCTCCCAGGGCTAAGAAAGGGTCGGTAGTTGTCCAGACTCGCAGCGGTAGATTGCGGTTGCAGTTGCCGAGGCATCTTTACAATGGCGAGCGCAAGCACTTATATCTCAATCTGGCAGACACTCCCGAAAACTGGAAATTAGCAGAAGCTAAAGCACAGTTAATTGAGTCTGATATTAGATTTGAGCGATTTGATGCCAGCCTCAAAAAGTACAAACCGCAGACTCATTTGACGGTTGTTGAGACTATTAAGCCTAAGCCGGATACGACCTTGACTCAACTGTTCGCTAAGTATTTGGAGTTCAAGAAACCTACCCTAAAAGCTACGACTTTTAACTACTTAGTAACGGGTATTCAAAGTTATCTCGATCGCTGTCCCTATCAGTCTCTATCTGAGGATAATGCTTTGCAGGTGCGCGCTTGGTTGCTGGAGGACACCACTAACAGCATGACCAAGCGAATACTGACGCATTTAAATGCAGCGACTAGATGGGGAATTAAGTTTAAGATTGTTGGCGGTTTGACTGTTTCGCCTTTTGAAGGAATGGCGGCGGAGTTGCCGAAACACAATTGGGAAAGTGACCCGGAACCTAATGCTTTTAGCGCCGAAGAAAAACAGTCGGTGTTAGAGGCTTTTAAGAACCATAAGGGTACTTGGAACGGTAGGGGTGAGACGGGGCAAAAGTTCTGTTTTTATTACCCTATGGTGCAGTTTTGGTTCCTGACCGGCTGCCGTCCATCTGAGGCGATCGGACTGCGTTGGTCTGATGTGGCTGTTGACTTTTCTCACATTATTTTCAACGGCAGCGTGCAGCATCCAGGCGGTAAGGAAACTAGGGTTAAGGGTAGCAAGAATAATAAGCGGCGTAAATTTCCCTGCAACCAGGAACTGAGCCAACTGTTAAAAAGTCTCAAGCCGGAAATGCTGGCAGATAGGGATAAGTTAGTATTTCCGTCACCCGTTAAAGGAGGGGCAATTAATTACAACAATTTTACTAAACAGGTCTGGCACAAGCTGGTTGACTCTATCACTTTAAACAGTCGCGATAAGACGGACGATCGCAAAACTACCACTCCCTATTCTTGTCGGGATACTTTTATTACCGAACAGGTAGGCAAGGGTGTACCGAGCGCGGTGATTGCTAAGTGGTGCGATACTTCGGAAAAGGTGATTAATTCTGTCTATTTGGATGGCAAGATTTTAGAGCATTTGCGACCGCTGTAAATCTTTAATTAAAGAAAGGGGGATTAATTGCAAAATGACATTTAACGAAATGGACGCAGTAAATGCAATGCGTCAAGCATCTATGACAGCCCACGAATATTTTGATTATGGAGTTAAAGCTATAGAGGATGCTTATCCTAAAGCTTCCGCAGATGCAAAAGTTGTAGCAGCAAGCAATTTTGCTATCGCAGCAGCTTTAGACTTTCTTGCAACTTCAATGTCTGGAGGTGTCAGAGATTCTGTTTTAAAAGGTGCGTTAGAGAATATTGCATCAGCAAATTTGCAAGCACCAGAAATTTAGGAATTACCGATTGAGCTAACACGAATATAGCGACCGATACAGTTATTATCAGTCGCTATATTCGCTTGCTTTGTTGATAGTTTACTGCGTCATTTATCTTCATAAAACTTTACTTAAAAGGCTTGACAAAGTAACGCAAATCATCGATCGTATGTAACTAAGGAAGATTTGATACGCGCGGTTAACCCGGCGGTGGAACGCCAGATTAACTACGACTTCCCCAACTGTTTTAGCCAACAATTGGAGCTTAATAATTATGACAATTTGTAGCGATGTCTCGCAGCGAGGCACGCAATTGTTAACGTTGTCTCGCCGTGGATTTTTGCGCGCGGTGACGCAGTACGTTCCGTCGGTGATGGTGGCAACTGGTAAAAACCAGGCTGTCAAAATACCTAACAAATATCCCGTCCCACCGTTTTCTATTGGCGATCGAGTAGCGAGTTTTTGGCCGGCTGATGAATTTGACGAAGACGAATGGGATGAAGAGTTAGAGCCTGAAATCGGCGAAATAGTCGGCATTTGCTGGCACCCTCAAACACGCGAATGGCGGTATCAGATTAACTGGACTAGCGGTAGTTGCGAAGCCTGGGCGTACCCTTGCTTCGATGAGGCTTTAGTCGATGAAACCTACTTAGAGAGGTTGTCATGACTACTCATTTTCGCCGAATAGACCGCCTCAAATCGCAGGCTTACGAACTGGGATTTAGTAACGCCGATGCTAAGGAATTCGGCAAGCTTTCAAAAACCGCTACGTGGGAGTCGCTGTTAAACTTCTACGACATTGACACCACAGATAAACAGATTGTCAACATACCGTCTACACCTGTTGACACACCTGATTGGACGAATGACGGCACATTTCCAGTCTGCAATTTTGACGCCAGAATTACCACTGCTGCGAGCTTCCTGTCATGGGTTGACCCGCTGCAATTAATTGCCTGCTTTTTGGTGTCGATCGGACTGTTTGTGCTGCTGCTTTCAGTAATCCCAAATCCCTTTAAGTTCGTCCCGTCCTGCGTCCGCATCAACATTCAAATAGGAGAGACAAAGTAGTGGGAATTCTTAAGAGACTATTCGGCGCAACAGCCCCCAAAACAAAACCGATCGGGGGGACTTTCCAAGGGCCTTTTGCCACCAAAGAGGAAGCTATAGCAGCAGCCAAAGCCGAAATTGATAGATCGATCGCAAACAAATCACGTGACACAAGTAATTCAGGAGAATCAAAATAATGGGAGCAATGACAGCCTTATTCGGCGGCGACAGAAGTGACGCCATCACCGCCAAAAATGAGAAATTAACCTCACCGACCGACGCCAGCGTCATCACGCCGCTAAATCCCGGCAATTTCAGCAGCATCCGATCGGTTCCCGTCTGCACCGCCCCGCGCTACTTCACCAAGGATGAAGCTGATGCCATGAAGGACTTAGCTAAGGAAAAAACCGAGGGCGCAGCGCAAGCCAAACGCGCTTACAAGGCACTGGGCAAGATTGAAGAAGCTGACGCCAAAGTTCACAAAGAGCATCGAAAGTACGAGAAAGACGTCGCCACCAACGAACTGAAAAAGAAGCGCGCCGATGTCGGTCTAGCTAAGCATCTACAAGGGTTGCGTCCTGGTTATGCACGATTGGGTGTAGGGTTGCAAAACGCTGAAACTAACGCTAATTCAAGGATTGAGGAAATCAAAACCAAGCTGTTGGGGGGCAAGGGCTAATGTCATCTTTTTGCATCTTGGGAGACACATCAGAAGAGATACAGGCAATAGCTGATGAATTGCAGGCTAGCGGCTTCTCCTTTACTCCAGGCAGTATTTACGACTCCTTCAAGCCCGCCGAAAAGCGCTTCGCTCTTTGGCTCTACGACTTTCGTCTGCCGGTAACTCCTACGCCAAGACCCCGCCCGTGGGACGCCGTACTTGGTGGCAAAGGGGGTAAGTAATGACTACTTATTCGCGCGATGTTTCGGTTAGTGACGCCACTACCGGGAGGGTGATTCGAGTCTTTCGAGTTACGGCCCCTACTCCAATTTCGCAATCTGATGCTATTCACGCAGTTATCAGGCATGAAGACAGAGGAGGTAAGTAGTAATGAACTTCCTTTTCAACCGGAACCAGGAAAAGTTAAAAGCTTACCGTGAGGCTCTAGAGGCTTACGCAAACCCTAAAAATTGGGGCAATGTTGGCTCCTATGGCAAGATTCACCCCCGGCGGTGGATTGGCGGGGGTAACGGAATTGAACTAGCAAGGAAAGTGCTGGAGGAAACGAAATAATGAGAGCGATCGCACTTGGTAACAACTTTCTGTTGACAGCGATCGCCTCCAGCTTCCTGTGCTGGCTGGCGTCGCTCCATCCCAATTTACTAATCCTAGTTCAAGCACTTTTTGCCCTCAAACTGATTGTTTCCGCGTCTGCGTGGCTGCTCGACGATTTTATCGTTCGCGTTCTCAAGATTGACCTGCTGGAACTGAGAGGTCGGCTAATCGCGAGTACGATCGCATCCTTAATCGGTTTGGGGGTAATACTATGTCGGGCTTAAAAGCAACTGTTTTGATTGTTTCCGGCGTTACTTTATGGCTTGCCCCGCCATTCCTTCTATCCCGCAAAATACCGCTGCACAACCTCACCACCGGGGCTGCATTGATAGCAGGATTTGCCTGCTGCCTGGAATCCCGAAAACTAGCTTTAAAGGTAGCTGAGGAAGAAGAGTTTGAGGCGCTGAAAAAAGCAGCAATCAATGCAGATATGGTGGATGAAGTTAGCACTTCCGTGTACATTTCCGAACAGCAGAGAAGGCAGGAAGCGGAGAAAGTTTTAGCTTCCAGTGACCCCGAAGTGGAAGCCAAGCGGGAAGCATTGGAAGCTATGTATAGCAGTGACTTACGCGATTCCGCTTCCACTTCCGAGCATCCCGATTACCCTGTTTACTTGGAAGTAAGGGAAGCAATGGAAGCCGGGAAGTCGCAGACCTGGATTGTGGAAAATATTCTCAAGATGGGGGGTAGAAAATTTGCCGATGGTAAGGTGAAGTTACAGAAACTTTTGGAGCGATTTGAAGGGAGTGAAAACGATGAGTAAATACTGTGCAACAGTTAGCAGTTTGAGGATGGTTGGAACTCAAGAGGAAATCAAACGGATGTTGCAGTTTTTTCGCGATTCTGACTGCCTCTGGCACAGCAATGATAAATACTACCCGCAGCGGGAAGGTAACGGTAAGTTTGCTTATTACATGAATAATATTCAGGTGCCAGCCGATCCGATCGCGCAGTCCGATGACCCGCAACCCCGCCCGTGGGACGCCGTACTTGGCGGTAAAGGTTAAGGCTAGTAGAAAGGCGTCGAGAGTTGTATCACCTAAGGTCATACAAAACTTTTCTTTACAATTCCCGGTGCCTTGAGAAGCGCGTTGAGAGGTGAATCATCTTGCAACAATTTTCACAAACCCATAGGGTTTGTGAAAGCGCGCGCGTAAGTTAAACCCCTTTGCAGCCAGTGGCGTTGGTGCTACCTTGAGGAAACAGCAAGGACAGCACCAACCCCGGCGATACAAGTGGGCAACACAGGTGAATGATTGCTGAAAGCGCGCGCACGATATAGACCGCTTGCAGTCAACCCCAAGGATGTGGGATAAAAAAGCATGGATGTCATGGAACTTGCGAGAAGTTTGGAAGAATTTGCGCGCCAACCTCAGAAAGGTGACACGCTAGGTTTGTTTGCGGAACGCTGCAGAACTCTGAACGCCAAAAATCCTGATTTTTGGAGCTTGGTGATCGACACGATGAAGATGCTCGCTCTCGCAGAACTGGGGGCTGATGTTATTGCCGAGTGTGGCTCTCTCCTTATTTGCCTTTTGCAGGCGGTTGCTTTGGCTTCTATCCCCACAGAAAACGCGGCTAGTGCTGTCAAGGTAGAGCCTCCGAGATACCAGGCTACTCGCGCACCCCCTAAACGCTTTATCCCTGTCCCTAAGACCGAAATAGGTGGTTGTGCTCGCAGCGACTCACTTATCCACTCGCTTGTTTTCTAGCGGGGCGGTTCCTCACGAGCTCTAAATTTTTCAAAAACTGCACACCAAAAAACCGCTGCCCTGAATTGGAACCTCACGTGCAACGGCTTTTGGAACTATTTACTCACCCATGACGGTGAGCAACCAAACTTATGACTACATCATACCCCACGGGGGGCGGTTTTGCATCCCAAAACTCCAAATCTGTACTGATCGGCGCACTCCAACAACTCCCGCAACAATGGCAGCTAACGCCCGTAGGCTCGAACAAAGCCCCCTACCGCACGGCATGGCAGAGCGAAAAGTTAGACCGGCAGGCGATCGCGAAAGAAATCAAATCTGGCAAAGCAAAAGGATACGGTCTGCTTACGGGCCCGGTCAGCGGCGGACTTTTAGCAGTTGACGCAGATGGTCTGGCAGCTCACGAACTGCTAGCCCGTTACGGAGAACTGCCGCCAACTGTAGCTTTTTCTAGCGGTCGGCCCGGTCGCTGTCAGTACCTGCTTCGCATCAGTCCGGAATACTGGGACATCATCAAAACCGTAAAAATCAATACGGGGGTAAAAGGTGATGACGGAAAAGACCAGTTACTAGAACTGCGTTGGGATGGTTGTCAGTCGGTGTTACCACCTTCCGTGCACCCAACAACTGGTTGCTACAAATGGGTTAGCAGTCCCGAATCGCTTGACACAGCAGAGTGTCCAATTTGGTTGCTCGAATTAATACTCAACAGCACCCCCGCGCAAGCGACAGAGCTGGACACTGCAACTGTCAAAAAAATCTCCGTACCCGTACCCGCCAGCATTCCGTTAGAAATGTGTTTGGCAAAAAGCTCGCGCCATTTACTCAGCGGCGTCAACTCCGGCGGGCGCAACAATGCAGGAGCAAAGCTCGCTCGCGATTTAATCGGAACTGCAAATCACTTGAGGACGATCGGGCAAGCATTCGACGGCGACCCCCAGCAGTTGCTAGAGGTTTTTGGAGGCCGATGCAGCCCTCCACTGCCGGCTAAGGAAGTACAGACGATTTGGAAGTCGGCAGAACGGAGCAACGCAACACCAGCGTGTACGGCCGAAGGAGTAGAAACTTGTGTCGGGGCTTGGTACTGGAACAATTACGTCAAAAATACAGGAGAGATCGCAAGTCTCAAACCACAAAACAACATCATCAGTCACGCAAAATTTCAGACCCCCAGCGCTGACAACCTAGAGGGTGATATTGAGGAACTGTTCGAGCAAGACTTGAAACGATCGCAACTCAAAATCAAATTTGCAGGACTGGCTCAAAAATACCGACTTAGCCCTGGTGAGGTAGAGAAAATTTACCGCGATCGCGAGCAAGAACTCGAACAGGAAGCAGATCGGGAAGATGTGGCGACGGAAGTTGCGCGGTTGCTGGACTCCAAAAAATCTCAGATTAATATTTCTGAGATTATCCCGCCTGGTTTAGCGGCACCGATCGCAGAATTAGCGGCAAGAT
>JBOFTL010000302.1:0-3111 GCA_051652045.1 Microcoleus sp.
GGGTATTAGCTTTCCCCAGATTATCTCCTACTTGTTCGTAAAGAGTTAAAGCAGTATTGTAGCGATCGAGTGCTTCATCACGACGGTCGAGGAATTGCAAAACATCGCCGATGGCTGTGAGGGTATTAGCTTCTTCCCAAAACTCTCCCCGAGCGCGACAATCTTCCAATACCCGCGTTTGTAAATATTCCCGAATCAGCGGCTGAAACCAAAACTCCCACACCTGCTGCTGGCATCTTTCTTGCAAAAGGGATCTCCGCGCCAACTGCCGGCACTGCGCTAAAGTTACCTGTAAATCGGGATACGCATCCTTCAACCGTTTCAAATTAAACGGCATCGGATAGATCCACAGTCGCAATACCAATGCCTGCAACTCCTCCGGCAGCCGTGCGATACTCCAATTCAAAATCGCCTGCAAGCTAGCCATCGGATCGCCCCGATGCAATCCGATCAGCTTCAATAAATCGTAATTAGAATCCTGCAGGTAATCAATACAAGCTTCCCCAAAATCCGCTTTCAGGTTGCCAGTTACCACATCCATCAGCAAGGGATGCCCGTCGCACAACCGAACGAATTCCCGCAATTTCGCATCGCTTCCTGCCACCTCCCATTCTCGTAACAGTGCCGCCCCAGCCGTGTCATCCAGTCCGCCCAAACGCTGGCAGCGACTGCGATTAAGCAAATTCGGCGGCAGATTTGGCTGTTCCCGACTCGTCAGCATCATTATGCTTTGACTCGCAGCACCCATCACCGCCAACCAAAATTGCCCGTACTCGGCTTCCAGCCAATTACCGCCGTCTGTCAGCAAGGTTTCTGCATTATCCAGCACCAGCAAACAGCGTTGTTGTGCCAACACCTGTACCAGTTGTGGGATAATTTCTGCTGGCGTCAACCCGATAGGAATTTCTCCTAATAGTTTCACCAACAGCCAACTACCCCAACCTTCAAACCGATAAGGTTCGGTAAAAGTCGTCCAAACAATTTTCTCGAAAGGTTGTCCTGAAAAACAAGAGGATGATGTTAATTGAATCTCCTGACACACTTTGGCCAGCAGCATCGATTTGCCATAGCCACCTGCACCGACAATCGAGATCGATCGAATCTTGGCATCCCCCAACCAACTTCCCATTTGTGCTAATTCAACCGTCCGCCCCACGCATCGACTCGGATCGGGACGCGACTGGTCTACGATCGTATAAGGTTTTACTTTGTCGGCCCCCCTACTTTCCGACGACTGCAGCTAATCTTTTTTGGGAGGGGGAAAGCCATAGTTAATCGTAATCGGGCTGTCTTTAGCTTGAAATATTGGTGCTTGCGAATCTATTACTTGCAGTCCCTGTCCGCCAAAAATCTGCTGTACATTCTCTGCTTGAATGTCGTTGCGCGTTAGTTCAACATGAATCTCTCCGGCAAGCTGCTGCACTTGTTTGCCAAACTCGGGATCTTTCTCCCACAGTGAGTTCAGATAATTTTTAAGTTTTTGCGTATCTTCTTCCGATCCTGTTTCTGCCGCTTGCAACACTTTCACAGCTTCAGGTTTCCCTTTTAAGCGAGGCCAAACTGCTTGTGCCAGTTGCTGAACTTTCTGAGTAACACCTTCCGTGACTTTTTTCCCCAACTCACTCGCCCCGCCTTCGATAAATTTATCAAATGCAATTTTGGCGATCGTCATGGCAGCAACCGTCGAAATTGATTCTATCATTGCACTTGCTTCCTATTGAGATTTTATTTCATATTATTAGTAGTATCTGCACCCTATTGTGACACCATTCCGGAGATTTTAGCATAAAAATAATATTAGATCCGATCGATCGATCGCGCTCTCAATGTCGGTATTGCGTTGGCGATACCCAACCTCTGCGTACTAACTTGAGAGTTCAAATTTTTTGCTGCTATTTTATCGATCGAGTACAAATCTGAGTTTTGATGCAGTGTTCGCGCAAATTTTACTTGCGACGATTTTACTTGACAAAAGTACAAGAAAGCAAGCAAAATTTGACAAAAGCCAGCACTTACGCGATCGTACTAGAGAAACCGGATGTTCGATCGAACTGCCGGCAAACTCCGGATTATTTGCTCGAAACAACGAGTTTACAGGTGTTTCAGGGTTTGGCAGCTCGCAGGCGGTTAAAGCTTGTTTGAAGAACTTCCCTGTTGGGATGAAGAATTGATGTAGATTGGTAAATTCGATCGAATACCAGATGACAGCAGCCGAGGTGAGTTTGCTATGGTAGTTAAGGCAGGTCGATCGAGCCGAGTGCAAGTCTGGCAAAGCTCCAAAGTCCGCCAACAAGTCCCCGCGATCGAAATTAGGTATTAACTATACATTAGTTAGCCGCAAAAAACAACATATTTGACTAAATAGTCGATCGAAAAATTCAGCAAGCAATCCTGAAGGAGTGAAATTCATGGTTCAGATTCAAGAAATTTCTCAAGTATCTACCCTAGCAGCAGCGTCCAACGGAATTGCCGCTACAGAATTGCGTCCGTGGGGCTCGTTTACCACCCTCGAAGAAGGGCCGGGATATAAAATTAAACGCATTGAAGTTAAACCGGGACACCGCCTCAGCCTGCAAATGCACCACCACCGCAGCGAACACTGGATCGTAGTTTGCGGTACTGCTAGAGTGACTTGCGGCGACACCGAACAAGTTTTATTTACAAACCAATCTACTTACGTTCCTCAGTGCATTTCTCACCGCTTGGAAAATCCGGGAGTGATTCCCCTGGTGTTAATTGAGGTGCAGAATGGCGAATATCTGGGAGAAGATGATATTGTCAGATTTCAAGACGATTACGCCCGTACAGAAAAAGCGAAATAATTCGATCGAGATTCATCGAGATTTATTTAGGGGCGATCGAAAACATCGATTTATCCCTACCCACTTTCGGGACACGGCAGTGCCGTGTCCCTACAAACATGGAATATACTATATATCGATCGCTGTAGCCTCCGTAGCCTCCGTAGGTTGGGTTGAGGAACGAAACCCAACATATCCAGGGGATTTCAACATTTCCAGGGGATTTCAACATTTCCGGGGCTTGTCCAACATATCCAGGGGCTTTCAACATTTCCGGGGCTTGTCCAACATTTCCGGGGGCTTGTCCAAC
>JBOFTL010000303.1:0-8491 GCA_051652045.1 Microcoleus sp.
ACCCGCATCGAACACGTTATTAGCTGGCTGCAAGCCAACTCCCCAGACATTCTCTGCGTGCAAGAAACCAAAGTTACAGACAAAGACTTCCCCCTAACACCCTTCATCAATCTCGGCTATAACTGCTACATTTCCGGTCAAAAATCCTACAACGGCGTCGCCATTCTCAGCCGATTACCCCTAACGCAAATCGTCACCGGATTTGCCCCCATTCTCGGCGCAGAAACCGCAGGAATTTTTGACGAACAAAAACGTCTCATTGCAGGTTCGATCGGCGATATTTGCATTATTTCCGCCTACGTTCCCAACGGTTCTGAAGTCGGCAGCGAGAAATATTACTATAAGTTAAATTGGCTCAAACTGCTTAAAGAATACCTCAAAATATCACTAGACAAATTTCCTAATTTGTGTATTTGCGGCGACTTCAACATCGTCCCAGAAGATCGAGATATCCACAATCCCAAAGCCAATGCTAACTCGGTCGGTCTATCAGCAGCCGAACGCCTCGCCCTCGCAGAAATAATACAATTAGGATTGAGTGACCCTTTTCGCAAATTCACATCAGAAGGAGGTCATTATAGCTGGTGGGACTATCGCAGCGGTGCATTTCCCCGCAACAACGGTTGGAGAATCGACCACCATTATCTCAGCCCTCCCCTGTACGATCGAGCAAAAAACTGTACCATAGATATAGCTCCCAGAAAATTAATCAAACCCAGCGACCACGCCCCCGTAATTGTCGAAATTTGATTGCATAGGAACGAAGGAAGAAGGAAGAAGGAAGAAGGAAGAAGGAAGAAGGAAGAAGGAAGAGGGAAGAAGGAAGAAGGAAGAAGGAAGAAGGAAGAAGGAAGAAGGAAGAAGGAAGAAGGAAGAGTTGATAGTTGATAGTTGATAGTTGATAGTTGACAATTGACAATTGGCAATTACAGATTACCGATTCCCAATTCCCAATTCCCAATTCCCAATTCCCAATTCCCAATTCCCAATTACCGATTCCCAATTACCGATTACCGATTACCAATTACCCATTACCCATTAAAAAATTATGTTCTTAGTAACTGGAGCAACAGGCCCACTAGGCCGCCGAATTGTACGAGAAATCAGACACAAAAATCAGCCTGTCCGCGCATTCGTTCGCCTCGCATCTCGCTACTCAGAACTCGAAAATCGCGGTGCAGAAATTTTTATCGGCGACTTAAAACAAGACAAAGATATTCAAAAAGCCTGTCAAGGAGTACAGTACATTATCAGCACCCACGGCACCGGCGGTGACGTTCAAGCAGTACACTACCGCGCCAATATCGAACTCATCGACTGCGCCAAAACAGTCGGAGTTAAGCATTTCACATTCATTTCGGTACTGGGAGTCGATCGGGGATATGAAGATTCCGCAGTATTTAAAGCAAAGCGGGAAGTCGAAAAATACCTGCAAAATAGCGGACTAAGTTATACTATTTTACGCCCTGCAGGTTTTGCTTCCAGTTTGTTGCCACTAGCAGAAAGATTTCGCGAAACCGGACTTTACCTGTTGATTGGTGACAGCAAAAACCGCACTTCTGTTGTCAGTACCGATGACTTGGCAAAGATTGTAGCAGACTCGCCAACAGTTGAAGGAGCCCGGAACCAAATTCTGCCAGTCGGCGGCCCGGATGTACTGACAAGAGATGATATTGCCCGCATTTTCGGACAATTATTCGATCGCGAACCTCTGGTAATTAACCCGCCGCTGGTGGTATTTGACGGGCTGCGAAACGCCTTGGGTTTGTTGAATCCTCAAGTTCAAAAAGGATTGGGAACTTTGCGAGTATTGCTGGCTAACGAGTTTTTCTGCACGCCCGAAGAAGTCAAGCAATTGGAATCTATTTACGGCATGAGAATGGAATCTCTAGAAAGCTTTCTACGCCGAAATTTGAGCGTTTAAAAGTTTTTTTGCAGTTGTACTTTTGTGCAACTGCGACAACCTTCTTTTGTCACTTCGGGAAGAGCAAAAAACACAAGTCCTGTGCGATCGGAGTTTTAGCAATTTTTATGAAATTAAACTTGTTTTTGAGTGCATTAATCTGCGCCGAATTAGCAAATTTGCGCTCCTCGACTCCAGCAACAGCGCAACTCGTTCCCGATACGACTTTAGGGGCAGAAAATACTCTGATTGCGCCGAATGAAAATATTAAAGGAATTCCGAGCGATCGCATCGACGGCGGTGCAGTTCGCGGTGCTAATTTATTCCACAGTTTTCGAGAATTTAATGTGGGAGAAGGTAGAGCAGTTTATTTTGCCAATCCCGCTGCAATTGAAAATATTTTAACGCGGGTAACAGGCGGCAATCCTTCTAATATTTTAGGGACGATCGGCGTTTTGGGAAATGCCAATTTATTTTTAATCAATCCGAACGGAATCGTTTTCGGACCGAACGCGCGTTTGGATGTCGGCGGCTCTTTTTTTGCCTCAACTGCCAGCAATATAGTGTTGGGAAACGGATTGAATTTTGATACAGCAAATCCCCAAACAGCGCCGTTATTAACGGTAAATATTCCCACAGGTTTGCAGTTTCGCGGAACGGAACGAGGAATTCTGAATGCAGGTGGCAAACTTGAGGTACAAAATGGCAGAATTTTAGCTTTAATTGGCGGTCAAAATACCGCACCGGGAACGGCAGGAGTTACTATTTTTGCAGCAGGAGGTTTAACTGCTCCCGATGGCAGAATTGAATTAGGAGGCTTGGCTGCTGCGGGAATTGTGGAATTGAGCGCTAATGGCTCGATCTTTCCCCGCACCCCCCGTGCTGACGTATTGATGAGCAACCTCGCCAACCTCAACGTATCGGCTAGCGGTAGGGGAAGTATCGCGATCGCAGCTCGGAATTTATACATTGTTTCTGGAAGTTCCCTAAATGCGGGCATCCTTGCAGGTTTCAACTTGGGGGATGCCGTGCCGGGAAACATCAGCATTGATGCTACAGACACGGTGACGATCGCCAACAGCCGCGTCGAAACCGATGTCAAAAGCGGCGGTACCGGCAATGCCGGACCGATCGAAGTGAGATCTGGTTCTCTGTTTGTGAGCGACGGTGCGGTACTGTTGAGCGGGGTCAGGAAAGCCGACGCCCAAAACCCCGCCGGCAGGGGAAATGGAGGCAATATCGCCATTGAGACGCGCGATCGTGTTTCCGTAACGGGCGACAATACCGAGATATTTACCAACATCGGCAATGGCGTTGTCGGTAGGAGCGGCAAAATTAGAATTACCGCTGAATCCGGCTCAATTTCCGTGGCTGACGGCGCTAGAATGCGGGCGGGTACGTCGGGATTGGGAAATGCCGGTCAAATTACCTTGCGCGCGCGAGATGCGGTTTCCCTGACTGGCGGCGGTAGGATCGAAGCTGAGGCGGATAGCGGGGCTGTCGGGAATGGAGGCGATGTGACGATCGCAGCGCGATCGCTCTTTTTGGCAGGCAATTCGTCAGTGGTAACGCGCGCTAGCAAAGCGGAAGACGGAAGGCCCGCAGCGCGGGGGAATGCGGGCAATGTCAGCGTTAGCGTGCGTGAAGGGGTGACGCTCGATCGCGGTTTCATTGTCACCACTATAGGAGATGAAGTGTTGGGAAAAAGTGGGGAAATTGCCATTAACGCGCGATCGCTCTCGTTAAGTAACGGTTCCCGGCTGGAAACGGCGACTTCTGGGGGAAATCCGGCGCAAAGGTCGATCGCGGGCAATGCTAACATTAACGCGCGCGATCGCTTGACAGTTACCGGGATTGACGGCGCAAATCCTAACAGCCAAACGGGCATTTTTGCGACAGTGACCGATCGGGCGCAAGGCGGTTTTGGAGGCAATATTAACATTCGATCGCGATCGGTTACTGTTAGAAATAGCGGGCAAATAACCGCAAGCAGTCAAACAGTGCAACTGCTACAAACTGCGGAAAATTTACGAAATAATGCAGGCAATATAGACATTCAAGCTGACAACATCCGGTTAGAAACAGGAACTATTCAAGCCGACACTCAAGCCGGGAAGCGAGCTGAGATTAAATTAGATACATCGGGCTTGCAACTGCGGCGCAACAGCACGATAACTACGAATGCTGACAATACCAACGGCGGCAATATTACTGTTAATGCCGGCTCTTTAGCTGGATTGGGAAATAGCGACATTACAGCTAACGCGAGAAATGGTGGAGGCGGAGTAATCTCAATTTCCTCTCAAGCAATTTTTGGGCTGCGATCGCAGACAAGACAGCAAGTAGAATCTCGATTGACGGGCGAGCAAATTCTCGATCCCGACTTCAGTCAGCGATATTTACCTACTAGCGATATCTTAGCAATTTCTCAAACTGACCCCACTCTCAGCGGCACGGTAACAGTAATAACTCCCGATGTCGATCCCACATCCGGGTTAGTAGAATTGCCGCAAAACATAGTCGATCCGGCCGCATTAATCGGGCAGAATCCCTGCGCTAGAGGTAGGGAAAGCGAATTCACAATTACGGGGCGCGGCGGCTTGCCGACAAATCCCAGCGAAGCCCTAAATAGCGATCGCGTGCGAGTTAATTTAGTCGAGCCGGCTAATTCGGGAAATACTTCGGGAAATACATTGCAAAATCTGCCACCATCCCAACAAAATATCGGGGAAAGCAACCAGATAATCGTGCCAGCTAATGGGTGGATTCGGAATCGACAAGGGGAGATAATTCTAGTTGGAAATAACCCAAATATTACGGGAACAATTCGCCAACCTCAAGTTACCCCTAGTTGTCAGCCCGATGTTCCTGAAAATTGACAATCCCCGCCATAAAATGATTTTTTAACCCGAATTTGGTACAATCAAGGAATGCGCCAAATCTTAATCGTGCGATCGGGACTGCCACTCACCAACGTTTTGTTATCTCTACTAATAGCTACAGAACTCACAAACTGACTGTGACCTGACAGACTGGTTCTCTCTTTTCCCGTCCTCAAATCCCAAACAATAATATCACCGCCACCGCTTACCAAAGTGCGACTGTCGGGACTGAATGCGATCGTCCTCACCCAATTTGAATGTCCTTTAAAAGTGCGAGTTCGCTTGCCGTCTCTCACATTCCACAGCCGGATCGTATTATCAGTGCTAGCACTAGCCACTACTTGTCCGTTCGGACTGAAAGCTACAGCATTCACCGCCCCCGCGTGACCTGTCAGAATTCTTCTCACTTCCCCAGTTCTGAGATTCCACAAACGCACGCTCTTGTCCGTGCTGCCACTGGCAAGAGTTTGACCGTCGCGACTCAAAGCGACCGCGTTTACCGGGCCAGCGTGACCTGTCAAAGTCAGCAACCTCCTGCCTGTCTTCGCATCCCACAAGCGCACGGTTTTATCATCGCTGGCACTAGCAAAAATATCACCGTCATTGCTAAAGGCGAGTGAATTTACCCCAGCAGCGTGAGCGGGAATCGTCAGCACCCGCCGCCCCGTTTTCAAATTCCACATGATGACATTGTTGTCGTCCCCACCGCTGATTAATATCTCGCTGTCGGGACTCACAGCCAGGGTCCGCACCGATTTTTTAGAATGCACTTGATTGAGAGTCCGCTGCAAGCGTCCCGTTTTCGCATTCCAAATTCTAATCGTGCCAAAACTACCGCTGACCAAATTTTGACCGTCAGGCGACAGGGCTAATGCGTTGACACCCCCAAGATTGTTCAAATTTTTTTGCAAAAACTGACTGCTGGGCAAACTCGAAAGCAGCCACACCGGATTTGCCGGAAACACGCCGTAACGCAGCGAACCGTAAATTTGAGAAGTGGTCACCGCCAGCACTAAAGCCGCAGCACCTGCTAGCAACCTACTTTTCCATTCAAAAGGCGGTTTTGACGACTTCTTCAGCCCGGAATTCAGCGGTCTGAGCTTATTTGGCGAGTTCTGCCTCGTCATCCCAGTCGCCCCGGAACTAGAAGACCGAATTTTAGTTGCCCCCCCAGTCGGCAACTGAGTCGGTAACTGAGTGTCCCCGCCGTCGAGATTGATTTCTTCCAAGCACTGCAAAATCACCTGCGGGCTTTGCGGTCGATTTCCCGGAAACGGGGCCATCAGATAATCGATCACGTTAGCAACTTGGTCGGAAACCTGCGGAGCTCCTTTACGCCACATCAACTTACCGGTGCGCGGGTTTTCAGGAAACGCAGTCGGCGGCTTTCCAGTCAGCAAATACACGAAAGTGCGGCCCATCGCAAAAAAATCCGACTGCGGCACCGCTTTGCCGTTAGTTTGTTCTGGTGGGGTGTAACCTGGGGAAACAATACCCGTCACGTTTTGTCCCTGACCAACCTTCGCGAAATAAGTAGCCGACACTTCCCTTGCCGTACCGAAGTCAATCAGTACCAACTGACCGTTGGGCTTGCACATGATATTGTGCGGCTTGATATCCCGGTGAAAATAGTTGAGCCGGTGAACTTGGTCTAAAATTTCCGCCAGTTGTCTGAGCCAATTTACGGCCTGTTCTTGAGTAATCGGCCGGCCTCGGTGTTTCAGCCAGTCCTGCAAATTCGCCCCAGCAATTTTTTCCATCACCAGACAGTGAAAAGATTCCGTGCTGTTGGCAGGCGAATAGATAAAGTAGCCATCGCGGTCTACTTTGGGAATTCCCGGATGTCTCAACCGGACTAATACATCTGCTTCTTGCTTGAACAGTTCTACCGCTTTGGGATGTTCTTTCAGCAAGACTTTAAGCACTTTGCGAGATCCGTTGTCATCCACTTCAAAAGTTTTGCCGAAGCCGCCACCTCCGAGAGGCGCGACAAGTCGGTACCGACCTTGCATTAACATTTCTGACCCGCAGTGGATGCAGGCGCTTTTGCCAGCGTTGGACGGATCGGATGGATTTGGGCATTTGGGATTGAGGCAATAACTCACAGAAGCCACGTCACCCCGATTGAGGTTGCTCTATCAAGTTTCATTTTGACATTCTCTGACCTAAAGGTACAGAGATTTTTGTTTCACAGGAAGTCTGATGACTTCCCCTCCACAAGCATACACTGTTTGCCTGAAAGCGTTTAAAGCAGCGCAGCCAAACTACCGCTGTCCAGTGCTTCAACTAACCTCGCGCAATTCCCCATCGCCTTTTAGGGAAATAATGTCATAGCGTCTGATAACGAAATCAGGGAGTATTTCGGAGTATTTCGGAGTATTTCGCGGTCTGAGAATGCGTATCCATTTGTACCAAGTGAGCCGATCAACGTAGGACTTTTTCAAGCCCCGCTATACCGCAATCACGGTTAGCGGCGGGTTGTTGACAGCCATCATTCCTGCGAACAAAAATTACATCTTTCATGGTTGAAAAATTGATTCTATTCCCAATGCAATCCACGGGGCGATAGCGAATCAACCGCTTAATCCACGTCTCAATGGTTAAGACGCGATGTCTAATAGAAGGTGCTAACCATCCTTCTCTTTGGCGACAGGCGAATCGCTCTTGAGAAACTAGGCGATGTTCCTATCCTAACCGTTTGGGACTAGCAATCTCCATAGCTGAGAAAATCCCATTAAGGTTGTGACCTTTCAAGCGTCTCCACCTTACTCAAGGGCGATATCTGGCGTAGCAGGTAGATTAACTACCGAAGATTCGGGAAGACCCCGAATTAATCCGTTTCTTTGCTACTCAAACTAGGGAACGATCGGTCAATATTTCGTAACCGTCATCCGTTACCAACACTGTATGCTCAAATTGAGCGGACATCGCGTTGTCAACAGTCACCGCCGTCCACTTGTCAGCAAGAGTGCGGGTGTATTTGGAACCGGCATTGAGAATCGGTTCGATCGCGAGTGTCATGCCACTTCTCAATTTTACATTAGGCATTTCACGAGTGCGGAAATTGAACACAGAGGGTTCCTCGTGCAAATTGCGGCCTACACCGTGACCGGTGAATTCTTCAACCACGTTAAAACTGTTACTTTTTACATGATCTTCGATCGCCCCGGCAATGTCGAGCAAATAAGCTCCAGCCCTGACTTGTTCGATACCTTTATAGAGAGCTTCTTCTGCTACTTTAATTAACCTTGCAGATTCGGGAGAGACTTCTACAACTGCGATCGTAATGCAAGAATCGCCGTGAAAGCCTTGATAATAAGCTCCCGTATCCACTTTGAGAACATCTCCAGCGCGAATTACTTTTTTGCGGCTGGGGATACCGTGAACGACTTCATGGTTAATGCTCGAACAAATCGAACCGGGGAAGCCGTGATAGCCTTTAAAACTGGGAGTTGCCCCCATTTCTCGGATGCGTTTTTCAGCATAAGCATCCAAATCGGCAGTAGTCATTCCCGGTTTGACTAATTGGGAAATTTCTTTAAGTACAGTTGCTACGATTTTTGCTGCCTGCCGCATTATTTCGATTTCTCGCGCCGATTTAATTTCAATACCTCGGCGTTGTTTTTTGGTTGGGGTGGCTTGAGTTGGCCCGGAAAGCAGACTGCTAAAAATGTTCATGTAGGATTTTCGGGTAATTTTTAGGAAA
>JBOFTL010000304.1:0-7855 GCA_051652045.1 Microcoleus sp.
AAATCAACAATCGGGCCTGTGGAAATTTCCAGACCGATTTCTTTCAAAGTACAGGGCATCTTATTCATCTGAACCCTCAAGTAATTATTGAGAGGATTGGTGACAATATGAATAAACTGCTCTGGATCGTTTGGTTCGATCGCTTCATCATAACAAACATCTCTTAATTCTGAAATCTCACCCAGCGCTACATCAGAATTGCTAGTTATTTTTATGGTTTCAGGCTTATTGTCAGATTTTAAAGCATGAAAAATTATATTTTCCTGCAATACTTCATCTTCTGAAAAGGCTACCGATCTACTTTCAAAGACATGGATTTTTTTTAACTTCATACTTTCGAGAAAAGCTTTGCGAAAAGGACGAAAATAAGTACCGTTGCAAAAACTTCTCGGTGTAATTGCAACCATTTCACCGTCGATCGCAAGTTGTAACGCAGCCAGCCAAACAAATGCACTGTAGAGATTTACAGTATCAACTCCCATACTTGAAAGGATTTGCTTTTCGGTCGATCGACTGTGAATCTTCTTGTAAGGTGGATTGAGAATTGCATGAGTAAAGTCTGGAAGCGATCTCTCAAACAGTGGCAAATTCAATTCGCCGCTAGCTTTGATAAAGTTTTCCTCTCGGACGCAATACTCTGCTTGAATTCCTTTGCTTTTTAAGGCCGCACAACATTCTGCGAGAGTTCGATTTAACGAAGGTAAAAAGACTGGCTCGATCTCATATGCAGTTATACTGCAACTATTAACTCCGTCAGGGTTTGCTAATAACCTCTCTACCACTGCTGCTGTTAAAGTTCCCACTCCAGCACCAGGATCTAAGAGGTTAATGTGGCCGGATAGGTTGTTGAATTGCCCTGCCATAAAACGCGCAACGGTTGCAGGAGTTAAAAACTGTCCTAACTCACTACGCTGTTTCAGGCTCAACTTTGAGGAGTAGTAAACTCTGGCGATCTCACCAGAATCAGTGAGAAAAGTCGTCATGCGGTCATTTAGTAATAGTGTCAAATATCGATCGCAATCTACAGTCAGGCTTCTGAATTATCTAATTCTGCAAGAGCGACTTTGATACAAGCCCGAACACCTTGCCAATCGCGTTCTGATAATTGCCCAATACAAACCAAGTTGGCTGAGGGTGGCAACGTCACAATAAAACTCCGAAAAATAGATGCAACTCGTAAACCCGCTGCTTGCCAATCTTGAAGCGCATAATCTGTAACGCCTAACACGGTCGTCTGAGTTGTAATCAACCCAACTATTACATCTGGACGATTTGCATGATATGTTGCTGAGGACAACACAACAGCAGGACGGCGCTTAATGCCTGTAACACCCGGAAAATCAACAGTTACAACATCACCAGAATTGAAAGTCACTCAGCTATCTCCTCATTGTCAAGAAAAGCTGTAGTGAAGTGTTGGAAAGAAAAGGCTGCTAATTCTAGCCGATCTTCCTCAGTCCAAGTATCACTGTCATCCACCACAGACTTATCTTGCTGGGTCAATCCATTCAAAATTAGAGCTGCTAACTGTAATAGGGCAGTTGGCGGCAAGATCTTGGTAATGTAAGCATAAATATCTTGGATTGTTGGGTTAGCAACAGGCAGCATAATATTTTTGTTTTCCATTCTAACTTAAAAAGTCCTTTTAGCAAAAACACTCTGACTCACGATCGAACTCAAACGATCGCGAATTAAGCTGAGATCTGGTTGGATACCAGACAAACGTTGCTGAACTGATTGAGCTAATTGCTCTCTTCGATCTAAATATGCTTCTACAGCATCTTGGTGTCGGAGATAGTAGCCAATTGTGTTGTAGACATCGGACAAAAATAGAGTCGAATATCGATGTACGATCGACTCAGGAGATGCGTCATCTTGAAACGCACGAATCACAGTCTCCAGCAAAACCCTTGAACTGCCAACTCGAATTGCTCCAGTTTCATCTTCAAAAAGGGGTGGTTTCTCACGTTCTAAAACGAAGCTCATAAAAAATTTTCCTAGATTCGCACATGACAATTGTAAGTTATTTAAGAACACAATTGCTCTGTTGAAAAGTTGCTCGCACTGTCTCACAAGTAATGCTCAGGTTTTTTGTTTTCGGCACGACTTTTCTGTTGGTGTTTCAAATCGTCTAATCCTCGATCGATAATCCCGACACTTTACCAAAATCTCGATGATTGCGGAGACAGCTAAGGGCAAAACGCAGCGGCGGCAGATAACCTTGAAGTCAGCACCAGCGGCTTTCGACCGTCCGCTGTCGTAAAGTGTTGGGCTGCGCCAACTTAGTACAGGCGCTTACTCACAACAAAACTGGGCGAACTAAAACGATGTCTTCTGAATCTATCCCCTCTTGTGTAAAGAGTGCTGGTGTTTCTTCTTCAGGAATTCCCTCTAGAAGCAAAGCACTTATACCCTGATCGAATGCTTGTTTGACGGAACGTCCAAAGCCAATCGCAGAATAGAATTGTGCTGCAAACACTTTTGCTGCATTATCCCCAATTGCATCACTCATGCCAATGGCTGTTTCAACATGTTGCGTAACTGCCTCTGCTTGATCTTGTGAAAAACAAGCATTGAAAACCACTAAGCGAATATTATCTGCGATAGTACTCATTGTTGTGACTATAGCTTTTTGACTTACCAACTTCGTACTACCATCATCAGCCTGGAAAACAAGCTCATTATTGATTGAACCATGTCCACTAAAATGAACTACATGGGGCTTAAGTTCATTTAGGGCTTGAAGTAAATCAGAGGGACGTGCTGCCCATCTAGATACAAGTTGAACCGAATCTCTGTAATCTGATGCTCGGATCTTTTCTGTAATTGCGCGTATTTCCTCATCTAGGCGTAGCTGATTTTGATCGAGAGGGTTCGATGCTACAAAAAGAACTTTAATTGTTTCTGGCAAACGAGCTAAATCAATGACTAAATGGCTATTGCTAATTTGCTTTTGGAGATAGACCTGTCTTTCCGTCTCACGAGTGACCGCTTGCGCATGACGTACTTCCTCATCTCGACGGCGTTTTGCATCAGTATCTTGCTTTTTTTTGTCTTGCTTTTCAACTCGCTCCATTTTTTTTAAGGTTTGGTTTATATCTGCCACCTTTGCGGAAATTTTAGTCTCTAAGTCAGCTATTTTCTTTTGACACTGAGCTAAATCCTTTTGTTTGGAATCAACTTGCTGTTGTTTAGATTTCTGAATACTAGAGCTATTACTTCTCGTAATGCTTTGCTTAATTGAACTGATATCGCTCTGAATCTGTGAACTCTTCTTGCGCTCACGTGCAAGATCTTGCTCTAAATTAGCTTTCTCTTTCATAAACTGTGCAAATTTTGAACGGTAAAAATCTAAAGACATGAATCAATCAGTAAACAGTAAATATTGATACTTATGTTCTAAATTGCGTTGGCATTTTTGGCGATAGTAAGATTTCACTATGTCCCAAAGTTGAACGATAGCAGTTAGACTTACTGTACTACCCCTACCAATGCTTGAGCAGCCTAACTTATAATTGTATCGCAGTTGCGGTACAATACCGCAACTCGATCGCACACCTCTTTCCTACTCTCCATCAGCATCTCCTTTCCTCAAAAGTTAGGTTCTGTATTGAGGATTAACTAACAGCTACCGCCTCCCCCAAAGGATGTTCTTGCAAAACTGTTTTTAAATATTTCCCAGTATAAGAACGAGTATTAGCTGCCACATCCTCCGGTGTACCCGCTACGAGAATTTCGCCTCCCTTATCTCCCCCTTCCGGGCCGAGATCGATCGCCCAATCGCAGCACCGAATCACATCTAAATTGTGTTCGATTACCAAAATCGAATTTCCCTTATCCACCAATCTTTGCAAAACATTTAACAAATGGTGAACGTCATAAAACGACAAACCAGTAGTCGGTTCATCGATTAAATAAAGCGTCTTCCCAGTAGCGCGGCGCGATAGTTCCGTTGCCAATTTCACCCGCTGCGCTTCGCCCCCTGAAAGTGTCGGTGCCGGCTGTCCCAACTGAATGTAACCCAAACCCACATCCAGCAAAGTTTGCAGTCTCATACCCGCCCTGGGAATGTTTTTAAACATTTCCAAAGCTTCCTCAACTGTCATGTTCAAAACATCAGAAATTGACTTGCCTTTATACTTCACTTGCAGCGTTTCTCGGTTGTAGCGCGCCCCTTTACAAACTTCGCACTGCACGTAAACATCCGGCAGAAAATTCATCGAAATTACGTTCACTCCTTGCCCGCCGCAAGCTTCGCACCTGCCGCCTTTGACGTTAAAAGAAAACTGTCCGGCTTTGTAACCTCTAGTTTTAGCTTCAACGGTTTCGGCAAACAAATCTCGAATTACATCAAACACACCCGTATAAGTAGCCGGATTGGAACGCGGAGTGCGCCCGATCGGGGATTGGTCAATTACAATTACTTTATCAACCACATCCTCTAAAGATTTTTCGCCTTTAGTTTTTAACCCATCCATATCGGTAGGTAAAGGTACTTTTTTCGTCAAATAATGTTGCAGGGAAGGATACAGCAATTCATTGACTAATGTAGATTTTCCCGAACCGGAAACGCCCGTAATGCAGACCAGTTTTCCGAGGGGAATTTCGACATCGATATTTCTTAAATTGTTGCGGCGGGCATTTTGAATCAAAATTGTTTTGCCGTTACCTCTTCTCCTCTCGGCAGGGGTTTCAATGACTCGCTTGCCTGACAAATAAGCCCCGGTTAAAGATTCCTCTGCTGCCAGCAAATCTGCTAACGTTCCTTGGGAGATAATTTTGCCTCCATGCACTCCGGCACCGGGGCCGATATCGACAATATGGTCGGCCGATCGCATGGTTTCTTCATCGTGTTCTACTACGATTAATGTATTGCCTAAATCCCGCAATTTGGTTAAAGTTTGCAACAAGCGAGAATTGTCTCTTTGATGCAGTCCGATACTCGGTTCGTCCAAAACATAAAGCACTCCCGTCAAACCGGAACCGATTTGAGTTGCAAGGCGAATTCGCTGCGCTTCGCCGCCGGAAAGTGTCATTGCCGGACGGTCTAAAGTCAGGTAATCTAAACCGACATCGAGTAAAAATTGCAATCTAGATTTGATTTCTCGCAGGGCTAAATCGGAAATTTGAAACTGTCGATCGCTCAACTTTAAATTATCGATTCTCTCGCGACATTCCCGAATTGAGATGCTGGTTAAATCCACAATTCCGTACTGTCCCAAGCGCACTGACAGCGCCTCGGGTTTCAACCGCTTGCCGCGACAAACATCGCAAGGTAAATCGATGCGATACTGTTCTAATTTCTGCTTGATTAAATCGGAACCTGTATCGTCGTACTGGCGCTGCAACATCGAAATTACGCCCTTAAAATCTCTTCTAAAATTGCCGCTATTGGCATCTTGCTTCTTGCTTTGTGCCGTTGTTTTTTCTTCATTCCCATACAAAATCATTTGCTGGTGTTCCGATCGCAAACGATACCAAGGCGTGTCAATATTAAACCCGCAAGCATCCGCAACGCTGCACAGTAAAGATAGATAATAGGAATTATCTTTGTCAGACCAAGGGGCGATCGCGCAATAAACAGGCGCTTTGCTATCCGGCACTACCAATTCCGGCGCAAATGTCCGCAAACTTCCCAAACCGTGACAGTTAGGACAAGCCCCGTAGGGTGAATTAAATGAAAACAATCTCGGCGAAAGTTCTTCCATTACCGCCCCGTGTTCGGGACAAGCAAAGTTTTCGGAAAAAATAATTGGCGGATGCGGATCGGGATTGTCATCAGTCGCCAATTCTTCAATAATTGCGATTCCTTCAGAGTGGCGCAGGCAAGTTGCCAAAGAATCAACTAAACGTTCTTCTAAACCGGGTTTTTTAACTAATCTATCGACAACTATTTCGATATTGTGCGTATGATTTTTATCTAATTCGATATTTTCGGAAAGATCTAAAATTTCGCCGTTAACTTTAACCCGAATAAATCCTTCGGCGGCTAAACTCGACAGTAATTTGCGGTGAGTACCTTTTTTACCGCGCACTACCGGTGCGAGAATGTGAAAGCGAGTACCGTCGGGAAGTGCCATCACTCGATCGCACATTTCATCAATTGTCTGCGGTGCGATGCTGCGATCGCAAATCGGACAGTGCGGTTCTCCAGCTCTGCCGTATAATAATCTGAGATAATCGTAAATTTCTGTAACGGTGCCGACAGTCGATCGCGGGTTATGAGATGTTGATTTTTGGTCGATCGAAATAGCCGGACTCAAGCCTTCGATCGCATCGACATCGGGCTTGTCTAACTGTCCTAAAAACTGTCGGGCGTATGCGCTGAGAGACTCCACGTAGCGGCGCTGTCCCTCTGCAAAAATTGTATCAAAAGCCAGGGAAGATTTGCCGGAACCGGAGACGCCTGTAAACACAATCAGTCGATCGCGCGGCAACTCTAAATCGACATTCTTGAGATTGTGCTGTCTCGCGCCGCGAATCCGAATCGTATTTTGGCTGTTGGAGTGGGAATTCGTTACATGATGCCCGTTGCGGGATGCACTTGGTTGGTTGTTTGAGGTTTCGGCGCGTTGGGACATGGGAGTAGTGCAAAACAGTGCTTACCTATCTTAGCGCTGCATTTGGAATTAGGTGGCATCCAAACTCCAGAATATTCACAAAAGCGATCGCTGGTATTTTACACCTGTGGCGATCTTCGTGCAGTCCGGCAGGGAATGAATTCCCTGCCTCATAGCGAAAGTCCTCGATCGAGAGGACTGCAAAGTTAATTTAAGACTAATGAAACAGCGATAAATTTGTTTGCGCGCAACTGGCGCTATTTTTTCAATTCATCAATATACTTCAAGGTAGTAGCTTCGCTCGCGCGATCGCCTACTTCCCGCCAAATTGGTAAAGCTTGGTTAAAATACTTCAATGCTTCTTGCTGTTGTCTAATGTTTCTGTAGGCTACACCAATATTATGCAAAGTAGTAGCTTCTCCAGAACGATCTCCCACTTCCCTCGTAATTGGTAAAGCTTGGTTAAGGTATTTCAATGCTTCTTGCGGTTGTCCAATGCTGTTGTATGCTAAACCAAGATTATTCAAAGTAGCAGCTTCTCCAGAGCGATCTCCCAATTGCTGCATAATTGGTAAAGCTTGGTTATAGTATTTTAATGCTTCTTGGGACTGGGAGATGCTGTTATACACTCTACCAATATTATTCAAAATAGCAGATTCTCTCCTGCGATCGCCAACTTGTCGCATCATTAGTAAAGCTTGGTTAAAGTATTTCAAAGCTTCTTGCTGTTGTCCAATCTTGTTGTATGCGAAACCAAGATTATTCAAAGTAGTAGCTTCTCCAGAACGATCGCCAACTTGTCTCAGAATTGGTAAAGCTTGGTTATAGTATTTTAATGCTTCTTGCAATTGGGATATGCTGTTATATACTGCACCAAGATTATTCAAAGTATTAGCTTCTCCAGAGCGATCGCCCACTTCGCGCCAAATTGGTAAAGCTTGGTTATAGTATTTCAATGCTTCTTGCGGTTGTCCAATATTTCTGTAGGCTAAACCAATATTATTCAAAATAGTGGCTTCCCCGTTGCGATCGCCCATTTGCCGCCTAATTGGTAAAGCTTGGTTATAGTATTTCAATGCTTCTTGGGGCTGGGAAATGTTTTGGTAGTTAAAACCAATCTCATTAAGTGCTAATGCTTCGATTTTTCTATCTTTCAATTGTCGCGATATCGCTAGAATCTGCTGCCATGTTTCTATTGCTTGTTGATGTTGTCCTTGCTGTTGCTGTTGCTTTGCTTGCTCTAGGAGTAGCTTGAATTTTTCAATTTCTGAATTTTGACTTTGCGCCCAACTAGG
>JBOFTL010000305.1:0-4157 GCA_051652045.1 Microcoleus sp.
CGACACGCCCGCCCCCAAAGAGATGCGAGTTTGCCACGTCCAAATATTACCCTTAGAAGTCGTAGTCAGAAACATTGCCGCCGGCAGTCTCTGTAAGCAAACCGGAATACCTCTGGGTACAATTGTCAATCCCCCGCTCGTGGAATTTTATTACAAAAACGACGACTTGGGCGATCCTTTGCTGACGCGCGACAGACTGCTGTTGATGCAGCTAGCCACCCCCGAACAAGCAGACCGGTTAGAAAGTGCAGCCCGAGAAATTAATGAAATTCTTAAAGAATTTTTCACCCAATGCGGTATCACTCTCGTAGACTTCAAACTAGAATTTGGTACAGACAAACATAAAAATATCCTCCTCGCCGACGAAATCAGTCCCGACACTTGCCGCCTTTGGGACAATTCAGAAACTGACCCCGATGCCCGCGTCATGGACAAAGATCGGTTCCGCCGCGATCTAGGATCGGTAGAAAGCGCTTACCAGCAAGTTTTGAAAAGGGTTCTAGCTCGGGAAGTCTAGAAACCTTGGCAATGCGCTACAATTGCACAGTTTGTCCCTATCCGTTTGGAAACTGCATCGCGTCAGGAACCTCAGCGATCGAGGCATGAGGCTTGAATGAGAAATCATCAAGCCATTCTGATCGGCCAAACGTCTTAACTGACTGCGTTTTTTGAATGAAATAGTGCAGCAGAAAAACGAACCAGTGGCCGTCTTCTGCTTAAATTAAATAGTTTTTGGAGAAATCTAATGCCTGATGACTAACGATCGCCCGTGACCGAGTGACTGCCGGCTAATGACTAAATGTGGTGTGAATTGCTTAAAAAAGTGAACAAAAAATGCGCTTATCGAAATTTTGGGTTGAAAACCCTGTGCTTCTAGCATGGCTTTTTGCTAAGATGTCGCTAGTCGCCACAGGGCATTGGGAGACTCTCAACGGATGTGGAGCGACGGTAAGACTGCCATTGGTAGCGCGTTGCCGTGAAGCGTCAAGGAATCCTCGGACGAAAAGACGAGGAGGTATATCAACCGCTGTATTAGTGGCAGTTTTTACTGCCTCAACAACATTGGGGCTGTCAAATTCTGCAAGCGGTCAAACTTCCTACTCCGAACCTGCTGAAGATAGTTTGGCAGCCATTCCCTCCGTAGAGCCGATCGCGCCATCTGACGATCGCCCCCAGGGAGAATTACCTCAAAACCCGCCTCAAAACACGGTTCAGGTTAAAGCCAGCAAAACAGCAGCCATCAAAATAGCTGCCAACGCCCCGGCCAGAGGAGAAAACGATCGCGATCGACCCGATCGTTACCCAGCAGGGCCATCCCCCGCTTTGCCTCCCGTCCTCGACCCCAAACCAGATTTAGAGCCCCAACCCTCCCCCGACTCTCACCTCCAAAACGCCCCGCCGGAGGTAAATCGAGTTTCCCCAACCACAACTGTTGCGCCTTCCCAGGACGCAGCAGCACCGGCGAAACAGGACGTATCCCAGGAGGCTCAAAACACCCAGATTCAACCCAGACAGGGACAGCCAGCCCCGATCGCACCAACCAGACCGGCACCTGTGCCGCCTCCAACCCCCCCCCGTCCGGCAGCACCGCAACCCAGACAAACCCCCGCACCAGCAGGGCCTGCCGAACCGCAAGTTTTAGTAGCAGAAGTGACCGTCAGCGGGGTAACGGGAGAACTTGAAAACGAGGTTTACCGAGTCATCGGCACCCAACCGGGACGCACGACCAACCGCACCCAACTGCAACAAGACATCAACGCTATTTTTGCTACGGGCTTTTTTAGAAACGTGCGAGCGGTGCCAGAAGATACTCCTTTAGGTGTGCGTGTAACTTTTATAGTACAGGCAAACCCAGTACTGCAAAAAGTTCAGGTCGTCGGTCAGCAAGTGCTGCCTCAAAGTATAATTGACGACAGCTTCCGAGATCAGTACGGTAGAATTCTCAACCTCCGCCGTTTTGAGGAGGGAGTACAAAAAATTAATAAGTGGTACCAAGACAACGGCTTTGTGTTGGGCCAAATAACTGATGCCCCGCAAGTAGCAGAGGATGGAACAGTAACCCTACAAGTGGCGGAAGGCCAAATCGAGTCAGTCGATGTTCGCTTCTTGAACAAGGAGGGAGAAGTTACAGATGCCACCGGTCAGCCGATTCGAGGCAATACCCGCCAATTTATCATCACGCGCGAAGTAGAACTCAAACCCGGAGATATTTTCAACCGCACGAAAGCAGAACGGGATTTGAGGCGGGTGTTTGGCTTGGGGATTTTTGAAGACGTGCGTCTGGCCTTGGAACCCGGTCAAACTGACCCCCGCAAGGCAAGGGTAATTGTTAACGTCATTGAGAAAAATACCGGTTCTCTGGGGGCGGGTGCGGGCTTGAGCTCGGCCACGGGTTTGTTCGGTACGGTGAGTTACCAGCAGCAAAATTTGGGCGGCAACAACCAGAAGTTGGGTGCTGAAATTCAAATCGGAGAACGGCAAACTTTGTTCGACCTGAGTTTTACCGATCCTTGGATTGCCGGCGATCCTTACCGAACCTCTTATACGATTAATGCCTTTAGAAGGCGATCGATCAGCGTGATTTTTGATGGCGGCGATCGAGAAGTCAGATTGCCTAATGACGATCGACCTCGCGTCGTTCGCACCGGTGCCGGTATCAGTTTCACTCGCCCCCTGTCGCGCAACCCTTTCGCCGATCCAGAGTGGACGGCTTCTGTCGGCTTGCAATACCAGCGAATTTCTATTACCGATCGCAAAGGACGGCGCGAATCTGAGGACGAACTCGGCAATCAATTGAGTTTTAGCGATTCCGGTTCCGATGACTTGACAACTTTGCAAGCAGGCGTAGTGCGCGATCGGCGCAATGACCCCTTACGCCCCACCAGCGGTTCTCTCCTGCGATTGGGCATGGAACAATCAATTCCTGTCGGTTCCGGCAGCATCTTGCTCAATCGGCTGCGGGCCAGCTACAGTTTTTACCTCCCCGTTCGGTACACTAACTTTACTCCCGGCCCTCAAGCCTTGGCTTTTAGCGTCCGGGCGGGTACCGTATTCGGAGATTTACCGCCCTACGAAGCTTTTGCCTTGGGTGGCGCTAATTCCGTCCGGGGTTACGACGAAGGTGAGTTGGGTGCCGGTCGCAGTTTTATAGAAGCGAGTGCGGAGTACCGTTTTCCGATTATTTCCTTTATCGGTGGAGTCCTATTTTTAGACGCCGGTACGGATTTAGGAACGGGCGAGGATGTTCCCGGAGATCCGGCCGGTATCCGAGGTAAGCCCGGTAGCGGTTACGGTTACGGTCTGGGCGTGCGGATTCAGTCTCCGTTAGGTCCGATCCGCATCGATTACGGTATCAATGACAGTGGCGACAATCAAATTCACTTTGGGATTGGCGAACGGTTTTAAACAATTGACAATTGACAGTTGACAGTTAGCTGTTAATAGTTAGCAATTGACAATTGACAGCAAATAGTTGAGGGTAGCTCGATTGCCAGCGGTTTTTGCAACAAGTATTTGATGAGTAATATCATTGCCGATTGCATATAAATGAATGATTTAACCGCAGAGGACGCAGAGGACGCAGAGGGAGAGACGAGAGAGAGGAATAATTCGGATGCTACTAGGTTTGATATAAGGTACACGATGCCCATCTTACAGTCATTTATTTCTTCCTTCTTCCCTCTTCCCTCTTCCCTCTTCCCTCTTCCTTCTTCCCTCTTCCTTCTTCCCTCTTCCTTCTTCCTTCTTCCTTCTTCCTTCTTTCATGACTCAATACACCTTAAAATCGGAATTTGAACTGTCAGGAATTGGTTTGCACGGCGGCGAACAAACGCGCGTTCGAGTTTTGCCCGCCGCTGTGGGAGAAGGTCGCTATTTTGTCCGCACTGACTTGCCCGGTTCACCAGTAATTCCTGCAAAAATTGATGCGGTTTGTCAGACCGCACTGTCAACGGAATTGGTGGGTGCGGACGGCTCGAAAATTCGCACTGTAGAGCATCTATTAGGCGCTTTGGCCGGAATGGGGGCGGATAATGCTCGAATTGAGGTTGACGGGTCGGAAGTGCCTTTAATCGATGGTTCTGCCCTGGTTTGGGTAGAGTCGATCGCCCGCGTCGGATTAGTCCCTCAAACACCACCGCACTCAAAACAACATCCCG